>DASQZL010000395.1:0-2949 GCA_035638715.1 Balneolaceae bacterium | reverse complement strand
AACAACACGCTCACTTACAAAAAGCAATTTAATAATCAGAGTATAAAGGTACTCGGTGGGTTTTCCTATCAAAAACAAAAGGATAATACACTCAGTGCCAGTGCTTACGGATTTCCCTCAGATTTTTATAAATATAATAATTTGGGATTGGGCACTAATCCCCAGGCTCCATCATCAGGCGCCAGCAAATGGACACTCATTTCATATTTTGCACGATTACACTATATATTAGCTAATAAATATATACTTACAGCTTCTTACCGTATAGATGGAAACTCGAAATTCGGTGCAAATAATAAATATGGTACATTTCCATCCGTTTCGGCGGCATGGAAGCTGGGGAATGAAAAGTTTATAAAGAATTTAAATTTGTTTAGCCATCTAAAATTAAGATTTGGTTATGGCCAAACAGGTGATGCCGAGATAGGCACATATCAATCCTTGTCTTCAATTTCAACAAGCAATGGACAATTTGGGGCCTATGCTTATAACGGGAAGCAGGTGCCTATAGCATATCCCAATGGTATTGCTAATCCAGACCTCAGTTGGGAAAAAACGAAGGAGTTTAATTACGGTTTAGATATGGGATTTGTTAATGACCGTTTAACCATTAGCGCTAATTATTATGACAAAAAGACGACGGCAATGTTGTTAAATCAGCCCATACCCCGTCAATCCGGGTTCAGTAGTGTGCTCGATAATATAGGCAAAATGCGTAACACCGGCGTGGAGGTTCAAATAAGTAGTGAAAATGTCGTTAGCAAGTCCTTTAATTGGAATACAAGTTTTAATATTTCAGGAAATAGAAATAAAGTATTGTCGCTTGGGGGTACCAATTATATCTACACCGGATGGGGGATTTATGCGGGAAATTATATCCATGGTTCCCATGTAACACGTATTCAAGTTGGCCATTCGGTATCAAACTTTTATGGTGTTGTCTACGACGGCCTTTGGAAATCTAAAAAACAAATTAAAAACGTTGGGACCATGCCTTCAGCCACACCCGGTTCTATTAGGTATAAAGATCTTAATGGGGATGGGACGTGGTCTCCCAATAAAGACAGTAAATTTCTTGGGACAGCAAGCCCAAAATTTCAGTTCGGGTTGACCAATAATTTCTCTTATAAAAACTTTGATCTTCATGTTTTCATCTATGGAGAATATGGAAATAAGGTTTATGATATACCATTAGAACATACACTCTATAATGGTTCCGGTCTTTCAGCCAAAAGGGTGAAAAAGCGCTGGACCCCACAGTCACCGAATAACCCCTATCCCGCTGCAAATTCGGGGAGCATGTTTACCATAAATTCAGCGGATGTGGTGGATGCATCATTTTTAAGATTTAAAAACGTGACTCTGACCTATCATATACCGGTCTCAAAAAGGAATAATAACGGGATATTTCGAAAGGCGAGTATAGGGGTGAGTGTTGATAACCTGGCAGTTATAACCAGCTACCCGGGCTATGATCCGGAGGTTAACTCTTTTGGAGGCGGGCATTCCCCCAATAAAACAAAAGGGGTGGACAGATATGCCTATCCGGCTTCCCGAACAATTCGTTTTAATTTAAACTTAGGATTTTAAAAAGAGTCTATTATGCAATTTTTTAAAAAAATGAATAAGTCATTTCAAAGTATCTTAGGTTTATTATTGCTGCTGATTTTTATCGGATTAATAAGTGGGTGCAGTCTTAATGAACAACCATACAGCTCAGTAGCCACTAAAGATTTCTACAAAAATCAAAGTCAGGCACAAGTGGCACTTAATGGTGTCTATGCCAGATTCTGGTGGGGAATCTATACTACAAATTTGATTTACCTAAATGGTAATCCCGGTGGTTTACCATTACAACATTATCCGAACCCCAATAATTACGATGATTTTAGCTGGACGGCGAGCGCTAATGAACTGCAGAGTGACTGGACCGTTGGTTATGATGCTATTAACAGGGCCAACACACTGCTCGATCATTTAAATCATTCTAAAATTCCCACAAACGTTAAAAAGAACATAGCTGGCCAGGCTAAATTTCTAAGAGATTTGGTTTATTTTAATATGGTTGAATTGTGGGGCGGCGTGCCTTTATATAAACACGGTACTACAAGCTTGAAAAATGTGAATAAGCCGAGGACCTCAAAAGATTCTGTTTATGCCTTTATTGAAAACGATCTGCAAAGCGCAGTAAGTGATATGTCTCCATATAGCAAAAGTGATCATAAAGCGGGCAAAGCCACTTCGGGAGCAGCCCGGGCGTTGTTGGCTAAAGTATATGCTCAGCAACAAAAATGGTCTAAGGCCGCTGCTGAATGCAAGAAGGTTATTAATATGAATGTGTTTGGACTAATGCCGGATTATCATAACGTTTTTAGTCCTGCTTACAATAATAATAAGGAAATGATCTTTTCTATCCAGCATCTGCAAGGTGGACATACCAGTTCAAGAAGTAATGGCTATCCCTTTAGTTTTGGCCCTGCGGGCCAGTCAACAAGCAACGGCAGTGTACATTTTTATAATGTGGGCAGAGGCTTGGTATACTGGCAGGCTGATTCATCGTTTTTTAAACACACACCCGACACTTATCGTAAGCAACAGACGATGCGCGACTCCATGCCTTATTACTACCCCTCGGGATCTTCCAATTTAGTTCACAAAACGGTAAAATTAAACAGACCATTTATTGTAAAATATTATTATCTGGATCAAAGTACCGGTAACTTGAAAACAAATATGGGCATCCCGGTTCTCCGTTATTCAGATGTACTATTGACGTATGCTGAGGCACTGAATGAAGCAAATAACGGACCTACGCCGGCAGCTTATCAGGCCATTAATAAAGTACGCGCGAGAGCTCGGGGGGTGGGTACAAGCCATCAACAACCCGAAAGCGTTTATCCGCCGCTGTCAGGATTGAGCCAAAAAGCGTTCAGAGATTCTGTACTAATG
>DASQZL010000394.1:0-17580 GCA_035638715.1 Balneolaceae bacterium | reverse complement strand
ACGATATTATGGCCGTTGATAGCGTAGCCGCCTCGTTTGTTCATATTGGCGAAGCCATAATTATAATTTTTGTCCCATGTGATTTTGCCATTTAAAAGTATTGGCCCGATTTTATAACTTCCTTTAAGACCAACATTCAGTTTTTCATAATGGTGAGTTTGGTTTTTGAAGCCGCCGCCCGGGTGATATCGTTCTATACGTTCATAATAAAATTGATTGTCGATCACTTCACGCTGGCCAAAAATGCCAAGTTTTCCATGTTTGAAATATCCGGTGAAGCCGAGATACTGGCTTTTTGAGCCCGGCCCGATGGCGGCGCCCAGAATCTGTCCCCGGTTTGTATAACCCTGTTTTATGGCATGGGAGGTATAGAAATAATCCTGTGGGCGCACCCAGTCAATGAGGCCGGGCAGCAGGTCATTTATTTCTGTATTTATTTTCAGAAGCTGCAGCGGACCGTTAAAAGTAAGCACTTTTTGCAAGCCGAGCGTATAAGCACGTCCGTGTTGGGGTTCAAGTATAAAATCACGCAAATTTACATTATGATTTCCCTTGTAAAGCTCGCCGTAGAATTCGGCATCAGCCCCTGGCAGCGTCCACCGAAAATAATAGGAGGAAATAGGTTCAACGTTCAAAAAATAACTGACGTCATAGGGATTGTTGTTGGCATAGTATCCCTTAGCCGGATGAGGGAAAGATTTAAATACTCCCAGCAGATCGCTTACGCTAAGCCCGCCATTCGGGATATACTGCTGAATGATGCGTGATACTCCGATGCTTAAATTTGGTAAAAATGATGGCGTATATACCACATTTAAGCCGTTGATGAATCTTGTTTTCTGCAGGATATTTGCTTTTTGAATACGTTGTTGAGTCTTGGCTCCGTACACATTAAGATCAAAGTAACGTGAATCCCTGGGCCAGCCAAAGATCCATCGGAACTCCAATTTTCCGATATTCAGCGGTAATGAGATGGGTTTTCGCGTCCCGATAAATAAATGACGAAGTCCCGCAGCGTTATTGCTCATCGCCAGCGCATATTCCACGCCGGGGCCCCACCACAGGGTGCCCTTGCTGAAGCCGGCTTCAAATTCCTTGTAATGCAACCGCACGGATGATTCTCCCCAGTCTATCGTGCCGTATGATTTGGGACCGAAGCGGAACGGGCGGTCAATTCTGTTGGCAAGCTGGTAGTTGGGAATATATCCGGGTTGCACATAGCGTATATCACCATTGGGATAAGTAGGAATAAATGAAGGAACTTCAAACGGTTTGTTTTGGGTGTAAATCAGGTGTGGCCGGAACGTAATCGTAAAATACTTTGAAGTTAAATAAAAGCCACCCTGTAGTTCCGTATTCAGTCCGCGCCCATACCAGGCCGCTCCATTATTTTTACCATAAGGTAGTTTCGAATTAAAAGTGTTCTTTAGAACCGGATCATAAGGCCCAATATGTACCTGATAATGATCTATAGAAAATGTTTTTTCATCCGGAGCCATGGATTTGCTCCACCAGGAATCAGAAGCAAAATTATTGTTCTTAAAAATATTTTTATACGTTGAAAGCCAAATAGGCCGGTTAAGGAAAGAGGTCTGAATCGTTGAATCGGAGACAAGTTGCAGCAGGCGATACTGCTGTTCTTCGGCGCCGCCAACAGGCAATGGCTGGGCAGCAAGCCGGGCTAATGGCATAACCCCGAATATCAGACACAGCAGTAGCAATCGCATCTTATTCGGAATGATATTTTTTCTCAGGTTTAGTGCCATCTGATCAATGCCTTCTTTTTTTGTTGATTATTTATCAAATAGTTTGAAAAATCATATTATCGTATTAACCAGTCTATCGATTTAATAATTGTTGGTTCTGCATAATAATAGAAGCCTATCTTTAAAAATAATAACGCACTGATAGCTGAAACTGCATATTTAATACATCATGTTTGGGTACGGTGCTAAAATTATAATTGCTGAACTTGCCGTAGTTAAAGCGTCCGTAATTAAAATTCTTATTCCATACAATTTTTCCACCCAACATTAGTGAGCCTATTTGGTATCGACCGGTTAAGCCGATATTAAGATTGACGCGATTGTGATAAATATCTTTTGTGGAGGTCTGTGTATATGGATAATTCGCATATTTCGCTAAATAATAGAAACGATAGTAGCTAAAGTAGAAGAAATTATTTTTAGCGACACGCTGTAAAAACAGTCCTATTTTTCCCTTCTTGAAATAACCGTCCGCACCGAGATATTGACTGGTTGATCCGGGACCAATGGCCGCTCCCAACAATTGGCCATGATTTGTGTGCCCTTGTTTGATTACTGAATGAGTGTAAAAATAAGTTTGTGGACGTACTACGCCTACCCGTGCAGGTAGAAGCGAACTTAATTCACCATTTATTTTGAAAAGATTAAACCAGCCCCCCGGGTTTTCGACCACTTTCTGGAAACCCACCGTATAAGCCCGGTCGTGATTCGGTTCTATAAATAAGTCTCTGATATTTGCAAAAGAATCATCCCGGTAATATGCTCCGTACACTTCGGCATCACTTCCCGGAAAAGCCCAGCGCAAATAAAAAGAAATAAGCCGGTTGCTTCCGTTTTGTCCACCGACCTGTCGTCTATTTATAATTGGGATGGCCGTTTTGAAATCACTCAGTGAAAGTCCGCTGGCAGGGAGATATCTTTCCGAAAAACTTCCATATCCAATATTTAAGTTCGGTGCAAATCCCGGCGAATAAATGAGATTAAAAGCCGTATAAAATCTTTGATGATTGGTTGCAGGCGTGGTGTGGAAATATTTGGAATCCTTGGGCTCAGCGGCCAGTATTTTAAATTCAAATTTGCCAATCCCAAGCGGCAGCGTGATAGGGGCGCGCGTACCGATAAATGCGTGTTTCAAGCCGGGTGCATTGTTACTGAGCAATAGGGCATTCTTAATACCGGGTCCCCACCACATGGTGCCGTTACTGAGACCTGCCTCAAGACTTTTATAATGCACGCGCAGAGAAGTGAGTCCAAAGTTGAAATCCGTGTAAGGATTGGGGCCAAACCTGTAGGGCATATCTATATCCCCGATGATAGAGGCATATTTTGGACTGCCATCACTGTTACGCGGAATAAAATGGGGCACTTGAAAATTTTTATTTTGAACGTACGTTAGATGAGGTCGAAATGTTGCCGTAACATACTTCGAAGTGATATAAAATCCTCCCTGCAATTCGGTGGTCAGGCCCCGTCCATACCATGCAGAGCCATTATTGCCGCCATGGGGAAGCATGGTATTAAAGGTATTCGTCAAAACAGGGGTGTAAATACCAACTTTCCAGCTTCCGTGTAGATGTTTTTCATAGCTTTCTAAAGGATTGGCCCACCAGGAATTGGAATAATATTGAATTTTTTTTTGGTCAAAAATTTTACGATATGTGTGTTCCCAAATAGGACGATTCATTAACGAAACCTGAATAGTCGAATCGGACAAAAGTTGCAATGTTCGATACTGCTGATCCTTAATACCCCCGATGGGGATAGGCTGAGCTAACATATTAGGAGCAATTGATACAACTAATGCAAAACTTAAGAGCAGAAATTTTAAATATTTTGATCTTTTATTTTTGGTATAGAATGTTATAAACACAATTCCTTTTTGCTATGAAATTTGGAATCAAATTAATCTATTACACTGAAAATTGCTAATGTAAAATCCGTTCTCTTATTTTAATAAAGTTTAACCACAATAGAGTGATTTTTAAAATAGTACAGCCCCGGAAATTGATAATTTAATGTCGTTCTTTAATTGCATTTAACAAGTGTTAATTTTAACTTATCTTGTCAGAATAGATCACGTGCCTGCAGAAAATCAAGTAATTGAAGTCATATTTAGTTGAAATTTATCATGAGCGCAGATGTAGAAGTGGAGCAGAAGGGTGAACGCAGAGATGTGGACAGAGGCGAATTTCCCACTGTTCGTGATAATATAGATCAGGAACTGGAAGCTGTACAGAAATCTTCTGAAGGGCGTATTTATGAGATGCATCGCTATTTTGAGGGGTTCGCTTCCGATAAATTAGCCAGCCGAATATTAGTTGATGGTGTTTTCGGTTTTGTCGTATTTGTGATTTTTATTGTTCTTTATCCATTTATTGCCCTGGGCATTAAACTAACATCGAAGGGACCGGTAATTTACAAGCAGCGACGTACGGGGCAAAATGGCCATCCGTTTATTTGTTATAAATTTCGAACGATGCGACAAATAGACTTACACCGAATAGATGGCAGACCCACAGTTACTCAAAACGGGGATAAACGCATTTTTGGGTTTGGTAAAATCTTGAGACGTCTCAGCCTGGATGAATTGCCACAGATTATTAATGTCTTTCAGGGTGATATGAGTTTGATTGGCCCTCGCCCTTATGAGTTACAGGAATGCTCTTTCTGGAATAATAAGTTTGACGATTTTTACTTTCGTTATGCAGCAAAGCCGGGAATTACGGGATTGGCACAAATTAATGGCTACCGGGGAGGGACCCTGGATGAAGAGCATATGCGGAGACGGCTCGATTATGATTTGATTTATGCCAAGAAAGCCTCTCTAAAGTTGGATCTATATATTCTGGGCAAAACTTTTGAAGAAATTATCTTTCCTAAATCGGTTGAGCGTTAATAAGTTTTTATTATATTTTCCTTTTCCCGTGGCATTAATTTATCAGTGTTTGCTGAGTGAAAGACAAGCAAATCTTATTTGATGTCCCAAATATTTTGTCAGGATATTTAATAAAAGTGGTTTTTTAATATTTTAACTAAACTGTAACGACCGGAGCGAAAAAGAAATTAATTTTTAGGCGATGGCGCAAAGAAGCCACGGAGAATTACGATTAGTCAATGCGTATTATGTTTCCCTGACAGCTCTGTGGATTAGTTATTTCACAGGGCAGGAGAAAAAGGATTAGTACCCGGAATTAAAAAAATTGTGTTATGAAAATATTAGTCACTGGTGGGGCGGGGTTCACCCCGTGAAATGATTGTAAATATGTCGTCATCATTTTACTATACGTACGTATTGCAAAGCGAGGCAGATGGTCAGTGGTATACCGGTTACACAAAGGATTTACAATCACGATTTGAGAAACACCAGGCCGGCAAGGTTGCCTCTACCAAGGATAGGCGACCATTGCGTTTAATTTATTTTGAAGGATGCCCAAATAAATGCGATGCTATGCGTCGTGAAAAATATTTGAAAACGCACTATGGCAAAATGTTTCTTAAAAAACGTCTCAAATCGTATTTCACAGGGCAGGAGAAAAAGAATTAGTACCCGGAATTAAAAAAAATTGTGTTATGAAAATATTAATCACTGGTGGGGCGGGGTTCATTGGGTCGGCCCTTGTCCGTTATATAATAAATCACACCGACCACAGCGTCGTAAATGTTGATAAGCTGACCTATGCCGGGCACCTGGAATCGCTGGAGTCGATTTGCAACAGCGATCGCTATGCCTTCGAAAAAGTTGATATCACCAACCAGAAGGCCTTGAAAGAAGTTTTCCGCCGGCATCAGCCTGAAGCCGTTATGCACCTCGCCGCTGAATCGCACGTAGATCGGTCTATCGACGGCTCGGCAGCTTTCATCCAAACTAATGTTGTGGGCACGCACACCTTGCTGGAAGTGGGACGGAATTATTATGATAAACTCGACTCAACTAAACAGCAAGTGTTTAGATTTCTTCACATATCAACCGATGAAGTATATGGTGCGCTTGGAGATACGGGTTTCTTCACGGAGTCAACGGCTTATGACCCGCGCTCGCCTTATTCAGCCAGCAAAGCATCCTCAGATCATCTCGTACGGGCATGGTATCACACGTATGATTTCCCGGTTCTCATCACCAATTGCTCAAATAATTACGGACCGTTTCAATTTCCTGAGAAGTTAATGCCGGTTGTAATTTTAAAGGCTCTGCAGGATCAGGAAATTCCGGTTTATGGTGACGGTAAAAATGTACGCGACTGGCTATATGTTATAGATCACGTTAAAGCGCTGCTGCTGGTGCTTGAGCAGGGCTCCACAGGAGAGACCTATAATATCGGTGGCCATAATGAGAAGCAAAATATTGAAGTGGTCCAAACCATTTGTGAAATTCTTGATGACATTCAACCTCGGAGCGATAGCTGCTCCTACAAAGATCAGATTACGTTTGTCAAAGACCGGCCCGGGCATGACTGGCGGTATGCCATCGACGCTTCCAAAATTAAGGAAAAATTGGGATGGACGCCGGAAGAAACCTTTCAAAGCGGCGTAAAAAAAACGGTTCAATGGTATCTTGAAAATATTGCCTGGTGTGAGGCCGTCACCAAAGACAATTACAATTTAGAGCGGCTTGGGACAAAATAATATTCAAAGGCATCTTGGGAGGGCTAATATTTATCGGACACTTTTCTTATTTGGAGAGGCAAGAGAGACGTTGGTGGAAATAGAAATTTATTTCCGGTTCTCATATCAAAATTATTGATGATTCTCTCTGCGAATTCTGTTATTATTATACTATGGCTGCAATGATTCCTGATGAAAAAAAAGAAGAAATCCGCGATCGGGCTGATCTGGTTGAGGTGGCCCAGGACTATGTAAAGCTAAAGCGCTCGGGACGTAGCTGGAAAGGACTGTGCCCGTTTCACGATGAAAAAACCCCCTCGTTTCATATCACCCCCGATCTGGGCATCTATAAATGTTTTGGCTGTGGGGCCTCGGGCGATGTATTTAATTTTGTGATGGAGATGGAAGGGGTGGGCTTCGTTGAAGCCATGCGTACACTGGCCGATCGGTTTGGCGTTTCGCTCCCCGAGCAGGATGATGAGGAAAACGATGAAGAATATCAGCTGCGCGAAGGCATCTATCATGCTTTGAAATATGCAGGCGTTTATTATCACCGCCAGCTGATGGAAAGCAATGAAGCCGAAAAGGCGCGCCAGTATTTGCAAAAGCGTGGCTACAATCATCCCATCATAAAAAAATATGGACTGGGATATGCGCCACGTAAGGGAGACGCGTTTTTTGAAACGGCCACGGATTCGGGATTGAATAAAGAGTATTTACTGGAGGCCGGGCTCATTAAACCCAGTCAGCGCGATGATGGATTTTATGATGCTTTTCGCGGCCGGCTGATGTTTCCCATCTTCAACCCGACCGGCAAGGTTATCGCTTTTGCAGGCCGGGCGTTGGGCAGCGGCAAGACGGCAAAATATATCAATTCATCACAAACAAAGGTATATAATAAAAGCGAAGTGCTGTATGGGGTGAATTTTGCCAAAAACGCCATCCGAAAAAATGACGAAGCCATACTTGTGGAAGGGTATACGGATGTAATTTCTCTGCAGCAGTACGGAGTAGAAAATGTCGTAGCTTCCAGTGGTACTTCATTGACGCCCAGTCAATTAAAGCTTCTAAACCGGTACGGTGAAACGCTTGTCATGATCTATGATGCTGACCTTGCCGGCGCCACTGCCATGAAACGGGGCATCAATTTAGCACTGGATGAAGGACTGGACGTGAAATTACTTGAATTGCCGGAAGGTGATGACCCCGATTCCTTCATTCGTCAATTTGGGAAAGATTCATTCCTGGATCTTAAGCAGGAAAAAGCAGAAGATTTTGTAAGCTATCTCATCCATAAAGCTCAGAATGAGGGGCAGTGGGATGACCCTTCGAAAAAGAAAAAGACTATTTCGGAAGTGCTCGAATCTATCGCTCATATTCCCGATAAAGTGGCCCGGGAAACATTTTTGCAGCATCTCAATAGTTTTGCCAAGGTAGGAGATCGGGCGTTACATGATGAACTTGGGATCATACTGCAGGAAATTAAGGAACAAAAAAAGCGAGCTCAACGCCGGCAGCAACGACGGGCCGAGCGCGGAGAGCAAAGAAAAAACAAACCCAAAAAATCTGTCGGATCCAGGCCAAATTTTGATGGCCGGCGAAAACCGGGTTCTTCCGGAAAACGTGCTCCTCAGCCCCCCAAAAGCCGGCCCGGTTATGAAAAAGAACTTATTCGCCTGATGTTAATGTATGGTCGCGACATGATTGATTATATCGGCTCCAATTGCAGTGAACAGCATTTTGAAGACAAGGATCTGCGTGCTTTTTATGGGGATGTAATCGAACGTTATAAAGCGGAGAAGGAAGTTACGGTTGAACATTATGCCGGTAGGGAGCATCCTTATCCGGAATTGGTAGGAGAAATTACACTTGAGGAGCATCAAATCAGTGAGCGGCACGCGGAAAAGGTGGGGGTCCGTTATAAGCGGGATAAAAATCCATATGAATCAGCCAAAGGAGCGTTGAAAGCTGCTAAGCTACACTATCTGAATAGGTTACAGAATAAACTTCAGAAAGAATATAGCAACGCCCGGGGTGATGATCGTCGTACTATTATGAATCAAATGAAGGAGGTGGGTCGTCAGCGTAGCCGTTTACAGAAATTATCACTGAATGAACTATTTCCTGATCCTGATGAAGATGCGGAAAGCAAATTCACAGAACGGGTATTTGAATATAAAATGAACGATAAACAATAAATTAATCGACTTTCGTCACACTGGTATCGACAAATTTTAATAATAGAATTTCAATAATCGGAATGGGCTGAAATGTTAATTCTTAATGAAATAAATTTTTATGGCCGAATATTCTAAGGAGCTGCGGGCAGCAAAAGAAGCTGCAGATGAAGCAGTAAAAATTATTCGTCAATTCCAGGAAAAAAATAACTTTGAAATTAATTTTAAGGGGCTCAATGATCTGGTTACGGACGCTGATATAGCTGCTGAAGAAAAAATTTTAGACGTTATTTCCTCATATTTTCCTGAAGATCAGGTAATGGCAGAAGAATCATACGAAGAAAAGATATTACCTGTTGAGCGCACATGGTTTATTGACCCTGTTGACGGCACGACAAATTTTGCGCATAATTTTCCTATATTTTGTGTTTCTATTGGGCTTTGGGAAAATAAACAACCTAAAGCGGCCCTTGTAATTGAAGTGAACAGTGGAGAAGTATTTGAGGCTGTCGAAGGGGAGGGGGCGTTATGTAATGGTCGTTCCATCAGTGTTTCATCAGTAGAGGAACCTTCACATGCACTTGTCGGCACGGGTTTTCCTTATAATGATATGAGCTTGTCAACGAATTATCTGCATCTTTTTAAATGGTTGCTGAATCATGTTCAGGCCATACGGCGGCCCGGAGCAGCCTCTTATGATTTGTGTTGTGTGGCTGCAGGTCGGTTTGACGGATTTTACGAATATGCCTTGAGTCCCTGGGACGTCGGCGCTGCCGGGTTGATTGTAAAGGAAGCAGGGGGCATCATTTCTGATTGGGAGGGGGGTGACAACTGGCTATATGGCGAACGGCTTGTTGCCGGAAATTCTGATGTACATCCATTTTTACTTCGCGCCGTGCAGGAGCATTTCCCGGCTGAAGAATTGAGTAAGTGAGAATACAGACGTCAAACGTGAAATGTGAGACGTTTTTCGTCTGCCGTCTCAAGTTTATCTTTTAGGCTGGGTTTCAAAAAAATTATTGAATGTATTCATGGGCAGCGGGCCATTATAATATTGGAAAGGCTCTCCGTAAGTAGCGCTGATTAGATGACCGTAATGGCGGGCGCGTGCTTCTATACTTTTAAAAAATCGTTTTCCTGAAATATATGTTTCCGGTTCGTCGCCCGGTTCTGTTACGTCGAACTGCGTCTTATACGCATGTACAGCCTCTCGCTTAACATCAAAAGTTTCAGAAATATCGAATACGATATCCGGTTCAAAGGGACGATCCTGCATAAAATGCAGAACATGAGAAGGACGCCACGGGTCCTGTTTATTTCCTTCATCGTCCTGCGTTTCAATTTTGATCAATCCACTGAAGAAGAGAGCGTCAATAGTGAGACTCGTTGCATGACCGTGGTCGGGGTGGCGGTCGGAAGGCGCCCCTGTAATACATACATGGGGACGATACTTTCGGATTTCCCGAATGATCTCTTTCTGGTTTCTGCGGTTATTTTCCAATTGCGTGTCGGGCAGTCCCAGATTTTTTCGCATTTCGAGACCAATAATATCTGCTGCGTTACTGGATTCGCGCATGCGGTCTTCCGGCGTCCCCCGACTGGCTTTTTCACCCCGTGTTAAGTCAACAATACCTATTTCCTTCCCTTGTCGTGCCAGGGCGGCTAATGTGCCGCCGCAGCAAAGTTCTGCATCATCAGGGTGAGCGCAAATAACTAAAATATCCAAATCGGTCATGTTGAGTTTTGTTTAGAATCGTTTTTAGAGTTTATCTATCTACTATGAGTTTGAAATAAAAAAAGGTCTATGTAGGTAAAAAAAATAATAGACCGTTGTAGCAGTTGAAAACAGACATCAAACCCGGATAATCCCACCGTGTGTCACTACACTGTCTATCATTTGGGATCAAAACCATAGATAATTGTTTTTACGGAATATAACGTAATTATTGCAAATCGCGGAATGATTTTCATTCCTCAACATGAATTCAGATAAAAAGACTAATAGTTTATCTGTAGCCTAAACGCAACATTTTTTATGCTCAACTTTTATAAAATGACACAGGTCCGATATAAACGGCCGGATGGAGATGAAAGATAAAAAAGGAGCAAATAAGTGTTCTATGCTATAACATAAACCTGCACACATGCGTGAAGCACTCTGGTGCGCTGGCTACTTAGAGAGCGCAGAGATTCGCGGAGAAATAACGCTGCGAAATTCTGTGTGTCCTTTGCGCGACTCTTTGAAATAGCTTCTTTTGCAGCCCGGCCTTAAGAATTAGCTCGAATATATGTTAACATAAAATAATTAATACAAACTGCGGCATGATATTCTTTTATTAAAAATTTAAATAATGTTGCTTTGTGAATTATAATGACTATAGGGAAATGAGTATCACCGCAGTCAGTCAACAAAAGTTCTCACAAATTTTCGATGTTTCTTTTAATAACCATAAATAATCGAATCATTTTTCAGGGTAGACGATCAGCCCCATCGATATTAGCCCGAAGAATTTCTGCGGCAGGATTGCACTCTATTGTGCTGCAAAAGGCCTCCAATAATTAGAAAATTTAAAATAATGTGGCTATTTATTTTTAAATTGTGTCTGATTATATTGAGCGAACAACAAAATTAGGGCTAAAAAATTAACAAGCTATGGATCAAGAAAAAGTGCAACAAAGGATCGCTGAACTGATGGACGATGCAACGGAGTGTGGTCGTCAACTAATTAAAAATGAAGAATTTGGCCGGCAATTTGAAGAATTTAAAAAGCAGACGGAAGATTCAATTCGGGAGCATCCGCTAAAAAGTGTAGCGATCGGACTGATTGGCGGCTATTTAGTGGCTAAAATATTTAGTTAAGAGGATTTTATTTCTCATGTCAGAGAGACCTACCAAAAAATTTGAACATCATATAAAGTACATTTCAGCGGATTTAAAGCGCTATATCGAGAATCGGGTGAAGTTAGCCACCCTCAAGGTCGTTGAAAAAGTTTCTCGGTATGCGGCTGAGTCCATTCAGAAAGTCTTAGGATTAATATTTTTATTCAGCGCATTCGTATGTTTATTAGTTGCGCTGGCGCTTTTTATCGGCACATTGTTACACAGCGTAAGTCTGGGCTTTGTGGTTGTCTCCGGACCATTTTTAATAGGAGGGTTCTCGCTGTTTAAAATGCGACCCAAAAGCTTGAGAAAAAAAATACAATCAAATTTTGAGGAAGAATTTGTCGATTTATTTGATAATGATCATGAGAAATCATGATAGATATTGTTCATAAAACTACGAACTAAAATCTCTTACATGTCAGAAGAATCATCAAAAAAACTTCAGGAAAAACGAAAAGAGTTGGAAGAAGAACTCAAAAAAATTGAGTATATGCTTGATGACTCCATCAATCAGGTGAGATCAGATGTATCTTCTTTCGATCCGCGCGGATACATTCGCAGAAAGCCATTGTCAACCGTTGGTATATCGATTTTAATCGGATTTTTACTTGGAAAAGAGAGAGATAAAAACGAATCGACGGCTACACGTTCGGAATCCGACGATAATAGACTTACTTCAACCATTTGGTATGAAATTAAGCGCCTGGCAATGCGCAAGGCGGTTGCAAAAGTCGGTGATTATATTGAAGATTTTTTTGATGAGTTATAAATAGTGGACCTTTTTTTATTGGTTATATCAGTCTGAGAAGCCCTTTTTTACTGTTTAAGTAAGAAAGGGCTTTTTAATTATATTTTTAAAGTATTTCTACCGATTTCTTCGCGGATTAGAACAATACGGGAAACATTGGCAGATTTTGACATGATTGATCTTGCATATCATCCCATTTTGCAATAGCAAGAGAAGAGGGTGGCAGCGGTAAAATTATAAATTCTGTAAAAAATAATTTGATGTGTAACATATTGAAGTAGAATTCGTGTAATGTTTCATAGAAAAGAAGTTGATTTCTGTTTCAATTGATCAGATATTTTATGAAAGATTGTAGAAACTGTCCCGTTTTAACATAAAATTGACACTCTTGCAGGAACATAATCTGTCCGCAACAGGTTGAAAGCTAAAACTAAAATTTTGCAAAATGCTGTATAAACGACAAATGAAGAGCGCCCGTTTTTTTACAAAAATTATTAGAAAAGTTATGCAGCTCAGTTTCTGGGCGATGCTTTTTTGTCTGGGCCCTTATTTTCAAGCCCGGGCACAAGTCAGCGATACGACCTCGGTCGATACTACGGGGGTAAATTCACTCCAGTCTGACACAACAATGGTGAAGACCAATACAAAGGGACGGAAGATTACCCTGCAGGAAGCCATCAACATAGCACTGAAACGCAACTACCAGCTTAAACAGGCCGATAATAATCTGAGTCTGGCCCAGAAGCAGATTCTGGGAGCCAAGGCTAACTTTCTTCCATCGGTTAGTGCCAACGCGGGCGGACGACGAACTACTGGTCAACAGTTTAACAATACTACCCTGAAGCTGGAAAATCATACGCGGAATTCCTTGAACGGTTCCATTAGTGCGAATCTGACGATTTTCCAGGGATTTTCTAATATTATCAATCTCCGCCAGAGCGAAATTAACAAGCGCTATGAGAAGGCCAGCAGGCAACGTACAAGAGAGACGGTCATTTTTAATGCTGCCAGCGGATTTCTGCAGGTAGTTTTGAATCAGCAATTATTGAAAATTGCCCGCCAGAATTTGGCGGCGGCCAAGCAACAATTAAAGCAGGTGCGCGGGCAGGTGCAGGTAGGTTCATCTCCGAGCGTAGATCTGTATAATCAGCAGGCGACGGTAGCCAGTGACCAGGTTAACGTTACGCAGCAGCAAAATGCGTTGGCCTACAGCAAGACCCAACTGATCGGTACGCTTCAACTGGATCCTCAAAAGTCATACCATTTTGTGGCACCGAAGCTGAGCAATTTTAACCCGGCTCCGCGCTCACTGAGTCTGTCTAAGCTGATCAATAGTGCTCTGAATAATCGTCCGGACCTGAAGGCCCAGAAACTGCAGATTGAACTCAACCGCAAATCACTGGCCCTGCAGCGCGCCAACTATTACCCTTCGGTCAGTGCCAGTGCAGGTCTTTCCAGCGGCTACTATGACACCTATCGGATTCCCAATGGCAAGGGGGGGGCATCGACGGTTTCATTCGGCCGGCAGTTCTTACATCAGCAAGTTAACAGATACTTCGGCATTTCAGTGAATATACCCATTTTTAATCACCTGAACACCCGGCTGGCCGTGCAGCAGGCGAAGATCAACTACCACAACAGCCAGCTGAACTACCAGAATATCCGGTACACGGTGCTGCAGGAAGTGCGGCAGGCTTACAACGACTACCAGTCGTACGCCGCACAGCTGTCCTCGACCAAAGCTGCACTGAAGGCGGCGCGCAAGACCTTCCAGCAGCAACGTCAACGCTACAAAGTGGGAGCTGGAACGCTGATTGAGGTCAGCAATGCCACCGCGCAGTATGTGCAGGCCAGATCGAACAGGGCGGAAGCGCTTCTGCGTTTTGTATTCCAGAAAAAGTTGCTGAACTACTACCTTGGCACTATTGGATCACAAGTATCAGTGACGAATCAAGGTTATTCGCTTAATAATTGATTATCAGCTGCTGTATGGATAGACTGGCACAATCAGGGGAGTTATAGCTTGGTTATAGAAATTTGTAGTGTAAAAGTATAATTTCCGAATAAAGCATCAATTGCCACACGGCTATACTAAAGTCCCGTGGTTAGAGCATTTCTTTTTGTTAAGTTTTTTTGATCTTGGGTCTGCAAAAACTCCTATTAAAAGCTTATATTTCTTATTCGTTTTAAGCATATAGTTTAATATTGATATGTTAATATGCGAATAATAAATAAAAATAAAAGACTACCTTTTTTTGAATTCCCCATCGAATAGTTATAACCCGCAGACAGAATTTTCTTTTTTTCCTCCGGCTTTAAAACACCTGATAATCGTTACAGTTTTAGTTTACATTGCGAGCTGGACACCCGGCATTGGTAAATATTTGCAAATCTATGCTCCCCTGTATCCAATGAAAAGCCCGCATTTTTACCCGTGGCAATTTGTAACCTATCTATTTATGCATGCAAATTTCCTGCATATTTTCTTTAATTTATTTGCCTTGTGGATGTTTGGACAGGCCATTGAGAATTATTGGGGAAGCAAACGTTTTTTGATTTATTTCTTCTTATGCGGCATTGGCGGGGGACTGGCCTATGTGCTTATAAATAATAATCCGGTTATGACCACACAGGGTCTGGAGTACATTCCGACGGTCGGTAATTCAGGGGCGGTATTTGGTATATTACTGGCATTTGGCATGATGTTCCCGGATCGCCCTATTATCTTTTTATTTTTTCCTTTTCCCATTAAAGCGAAATATTTTGTTGCAATGTATGGGGCTTTGGAGCTTTTCAGTGGAATTACAGGTACTGAGCAGGGAGTGGCTCATTTTGCCCATATAGGTGGCATGGTAGTCGGTTTTATCCTGATTAAATATTGGGGGATAGGAAAACAAGATTTTCCTTATTCATGAAGTCTATTTTTAAAGAATATTTGCTTCATCATTGTTAATATGCGAAAAGGAGGATAGAAACGTTAAATAATTAATTGGGTACTTTTTTTTAATAAATAAAGTTATTTAATTTTATTTTAAAGGATCAATGTCAGGAAATGATATTTAGATCCTATTCGTTTTACAATATACTTTCAAGATAAATATCCATGTACAACCAGAC
Organism: Balneolaceae bacterium; assembly: GCA_035638715.1. Taxonomy (GTDB): domain Bacteria; phylum Bacteroidota; class Rhodothermia; order Balneolales; family Balneolaceae; genus SMO-BIN1. The sequence continues at coordinate 2,286 of DASQZL010000394.1, read as the reverse complement.
TTTCACATCCTCAATGCAGCGCGGTTATAACCGCATGCCGATAGCTATCAGAACAATTATTTCTATCACGGTTGCGGTATTTCTTGTACAGGAGATTGGAAATCTTATAGGGGGGCAGCCTGTTACAAACTTCATTACGCATTGGTTCGCCTTCTATCCCAGTCTTTTTGTAACGGTAACGCAACCGTGGCGCCTTGTTACCTATTTATTTCTGCATGGCGGGGTTTTGCATATCTTGTTCAATATGCTTTGGCTTTGGTGGATGGGAAGAGCGGTTGAAGAACGATTAGGTCCCTTAACTTTTTGTACCATCTATTTTGGATCGGGTATAGGAGGAGCCTTGCTTGATATATTGATCGCACATTTTTTAGGCGTCATTCCTGTAATCGGGGCCTCAGGGGCTGTTTTCGGGATTATGGTCGCTTTTGCCATGCTTTATCCACGGGCGCCAATTATGCTTTTTCTGCTTCCGCCAATTGAGGCTCGATATGTGGTAGCAGGCTTGATTGCCCTGCAAGTTCTTTTGCTGGGAGGGCACAGCCATGTTGCCCGTGCAGTCCATCTTGGAGGAGCTGGGGTGGGCTATTTGATGATGAAATTATATGGGGCCGGATATGATTTAAGTAGTCCAATGTACTGGTTGCAGGGATGGTGGTATCGTCTGAAAGGGGCCTATGAAAAAAGAAAGTCCGTTTCTAAAAAATCAAATAATATGTATTCTGTCTCGGACGTAGAAATAATAAATGAAGTGGAAGAGTCTGAATTAGATGAAATTCTGGAAAAAATTTCGGAAAAGGGATATGATGCCCTAACCAAGCAAGAGAAGAAAAAGCTTTTTGAATTAAGCAAGGAAAATTGATGAGAAATAGATGAATTTAAGGTATATTTAGTCACTGTAATACATAAAAAATCAATGCTTATCATGTCCGATATTAAACGACGAGAATCAATTCAGGTAATGGTTGGTGACGTACCGGTTGGCGGTGATGCACCTATCGTTGTTCAGTCGATGACGAATACGGATACCTCTGATGTAGAGGCGACCTATGAACAGGTCAAATATTTGCACGAGGCCGGGTCTGAATTGGTACGAATTACGGTCAACAATGATGAGGCTGCTCAGGCTGTACCGTACATAAAGGGGAAACTTCTGGATGACGGGGTTACGGTCCCGCTAATCGGGGATTTCCACTATAACGGTCATAAACTTCTGCCAAAATATCCAGAAACGGCCAAGGCGCTTTCCAAATTTCGTGTGAACCCCGGTAATGTTGGGACAAAAACAAGAGATGAAAATTTTTGTACGATTGTTGAACAGGCCATCAAGTATGATAAACCTATTCGCATCGGGGTAAATTGGGGTTCGTTGGATCAGAAGCTGTTAGCCAAAAAAATGGATGAAAACAGCGAGCTTGATAATCCGAAGTCATCCAAGCAGGTCATGCTCGATACGATGGTTGAAAGTGCACGCAGGTCGGCTGAACTGGCTGAAAGTGTAGGGTTGGGCTCCGATAAGATCATCATTAGTTGTAAGATGTCGCACGTGCAGGATGTGATAAATGTTTATGAACGCCTGGCCGAAATTGTGGACTACCCGCTGCATGTTGGTCTGACGGAAGCGGGCATGGGCATGAAAGGAACGGTTGCCAGCACAGCAGCTCTGTCTGTATTATTGCAACAGGGTATTGGTGACACAATCCGTGTATCCCTGACTCCCGAACCCGGAGGCGACCGTGCAAAAGAAGTACGGGTTTGCCAGCAAATTTTGCAATCACTCGGCATTCGAAATTTTGTTCCGCAGGTAACAGCATGCCCGGGTTGCGGTCGGACCAACAGTACCTACTTTCAGGAGCTGGCCGAGGAAATACAGGATTATCTGCGCGAAATGATGCCGGTATGGCGCGAGATGTATCCGGATGTTGTTGAAATGAACGTCGCTGTTATGGGATGTGTCGTTAACGGTCCGGGAGAATCACGCAATGCAGATCTCGGCATTTCACTGCCTGGTACATTCGAAGAACCCAAAGCCCCCGTTTACATGGACGGCGAACACTATAAAACATTGAGGGGAGATAATATCGGCCAGGAATTCCGTGATATTTTGGATAACTATGTTATGGAAAATTACGGTGAGGCCGATAATAAGGAAGCGGTAAAAGAGGAGAGCGGTTAAATAGTTTTCAGGAATAATAAACAAATATATTCTTTAGGCAGGAAATTCCTTTTATTGGGGGGCTTGTCATTACTGATTTTGAGTTTCACATCATGCCATAGACGCCGATCGAA
>DASQZL010000393.1:0-4827 GCA_035638715.1 Balneolaceae bacterium | reverse complement strand
AGTGTAGCGGATAACCAGGGTAGGACCATAATTTCCCTTTTGATCATGATTGGCCATATAACAGACAATTCCTTTATAAAAAGAAAAAACCGGTTGCCCGGCTTCACTCCAAATATCAATGCCAATATGAATATTACGCTTATTTTCATATTGAGGAGCCGTATACATATTCAGCCGCCTTTCATTGTATTTACCGATACCCCACTTGAAGGAACGAATATAATCAGGATCGTAATTTTCGGTAAGATCAAAAACCTTCATTTTTCCCGGCCGGGGATAGTCCATAACAGGCGCGAAATCAAAGACAGAAAAGGCTATCATATTACAAATCAGATTGTTTTGCCCTGGTACAATTATAGTTAACTTTAATTTACTGATCGGTAGACGCTCGATATGATTTTTTTATTCCAGGTACTCAACAATAGGCATCAGAGTATCAAAAACTTAAAATATATCCCAAATATACTAAATCACTCAATAATTTTGTCAATATAATCAGAGTTCATGATACCAAGCGCACCCATGTATTTCATCCGGAAACGAATAAAATCGCCCACTTCGTAATTATTTTCATTCTGTCCCACATCGAGGATAAGCATATCAGAGCTGGCGTCGGCAATATCTACATTGTCCTCCAGGCAAATCAAATACTCGGGGTCAATTTCCAAATAACCGATATCAAGAATGGCCCGGTATGAGGTCTCTCCGATCTGATCTTCGTCGATGGAAGCCACTTCACCCTGCGTGTTCTTGCCCAGCTCTCCACTGGGGACTTTAGGTTTTTCAGCAATTTCAATAACCTGTGAATATAATTCCAACACGTCGTTGTGCATGCCTTCAATGGTACCGCCGGTAAATAAATTGCTGCCGAGAAAAAGAGCCTCCCCAATTCTAAAATGATTGATGCCGCTGGGAAGCTTGTTTCTGAGCAAAAGTGGAATTGTTACCGTTGTTCCGCCGGAAACAAGGGGAATTTTCTTATCGAATTTTAGTTCAATCAACTGCTTGTAGAGTGACAGCTGAATGAGTTTATCTTCGTCCGGCATCACACCATGCATGCAGTTCAGGTTGGTGCCAATACCGATCACCTCTATATTGGGCAGATCAAACACTTTTTCATAAAAATTCAATAAATCATCGCGTACCACGCCCTCGCGAAGATCACCCATTTCAATCATTATGATAACTTTGTGCCGCTTGTTTTGTCGTCCGGCTTCCTCCGATATAGCATGCAGGGTGGCGAGCTCGGTATTGAGGCTGGCATCGGCAAAACGAACTACCGATTCGATAATATCCTGCGGCGGGGGCTTAAGATACAAGGTAGTCACATCCGGGTTAATCTCCTTAATTTTTTTTAGATTACTAACTCGCGAGTCATGGATCTCACGAACTCCCAAACCGATAACCTCTTTTAAAAATTCTTCGTGTCCGCAAAGCAACTTACTGGTAACGCCCCAGTAAATACCATGCTCTTTAAAAAGGTTATCCAAATAGTTATAATTGTCCTGCAGCTTTTGGCTGTAGAGTTTGATGTATGCCATACTATTTGGTTAATCTCATTTCTAAATATTTATTGGTGAACCCCATCTTTTCATAGAGCTCTTTTGCCGGATTATCAGGTTCAACATGCAGGGCAATATCGCCTTCCGTATTTTCATTGACGATCTCAATCATTTTTTGCCCAATGCCCCTTCTGCGATATTTTTTATTTACAGCTATATATACCAAAAAATGTTCGGGAATATAAAGCGACATGTTGGTGTCGTTTATTATAACAATTCCTGCGATATCATCATCTTCGTGGGCAATAACAATAAAACCATCCTGGCCATGCTCGTCTCCATAAGCAAAGCTGATACATTTTTCTATGGCCTCTTTTGAATCACCATATTCTTCAAGATGTTCATACAGGAAATCTCTTATATCGCGCCGGCTAAATGTAGTCGGGTTCTCTTCATCGGAGTATGAAATATGATATTCCATAGCGTTGAATTAGTTACGTCTGTTTGAGTTAGCTTCTTTAGTAGGATACTTACTTATTCTTTTGATTACTTTAAGTAGCCATTGGGAAAAAATTAGTGAAAATAATACCAAAGCGACAATATAAATGAAATTCAAATGCTAATTATCGCGACCAACTTTTGAGCCAAAAAAACACTGACAAGTCGTTAGTCGTTCATCTCTTATGTTTATCGTATTCATAACCTCCAGGCTGTTTTTTTATTTCCTTTTAGGGATTAGCAGCCTAAGCATCTCACTCCAACATGATACGTGGCTATCAACTCCGGAACTATTAATGCTTCTTCAAAGCTCTTTTCCCGAATCCATTTCGCGCTCCGCTTGTTCCAGCCGACCTTCAACTTTTTCTGCGGGCAAACGCCAGTGTACCGCCAACCACATTACTATTATGGCCAGGACTGCAAGGATCGGTATCGCCCATCCGATGCCTATAATGCCTAAGTTGCCTGCATGTTTTGAAACATTTGGGTAAGATCCCAGCCAGCTGATAAGCGTCAATCCCACCATCCATATAATAGCCCAAATACCAGAACGGAATTCTATATCGGGCGTTATATCTTTATTGAAAAACTCATGTATTACAAAAATCACATATCCAATCATCACAGCAACCATCAATTTCCAAATTTTTGTCCATCCCGACCAGTAAAAAATTAAATTCACCGCAAAAAAGGCAACGTAAGATAATACATAAGCCCATGGAAGAGTAAACGGACGCTCTTTTTCCGGCAATTCCAGTCTCATAGCCAATAATGCCAGCGGTGCGGTTCCAAAAGTCAGAATGGTTGCTGAGGTTATAAATCCCACAAGCTGTCCCCAGCCGGGAAAAATAAACAAAAAGATTACGCCGGCGATGAAAGTCAATAAAACGCTCACCCAGGGTACGCCCCGTTCATTAACCTTGGCCAAAGAGGTGGGGGCATTTTGATTGCGACCCATGGCATAGGAAATACGTGCCGTTACGGTAGTATAAATTAGTGAGGTATCGGCCGGCGAAATAAAAGCATCAATATATAATAACACGGTAATCCATGTTAATCCCATGAAACTTGCAATTGCAGCAAGGGGACCAAAAGTGGCCGCTACCTGATTAAGATCGCCGGTGAAACTGGTACCGATATTCGTCCAGCCGTGAACCAGCGCATTTTTTGGCAATCCCCCAATGAAGGCTATCTGCAAGCCTATATAGAGGGCCGTAGTAATTAGCACGGAACCAATGACTGCAATAGGCACAAAACGGCTGGGTTCACTTGTTTCACCGGCAAGATCCACGCCTTGCCGAAAGCCAAGAAATGAAAACACAATTCCGGCAGTCGAAATAGCTGAAAATACGCCTCTCCAGCCCTCGGGGAAGAACCCACCTGCCGTAGGATCGGAAAAATGACCAGGATGAAAAACGGTTACAATGAATGCAATAATAACCAGCGTGATGATTCCCACTTTCCACCAGACAAGGGTGTTGTTTAACCGCTGAATCCAGCGAATTCCGATGATATTAACCAGTGCAAAAATCCCAAGTAAGACAATGCCTACCGCATAGCCGGCTAAACTTAGCGTTGGATGACCATTTTTATTGAGGTGCTGCAACCAGGGAAGATAATTTTTTGCATATTGCAGGGCCGCCAATACCTCGATCGAAGTGGTTGAAGCGCACGCAAGCCAGTAAATCCACCCAAATGTGTAGCTGGTGAAGGAACCAAAAGCAAAATCCGGATAACGGACCACGCCCCCTGAAACCGGGAACATCGTACCTAATTCAGCATAGTTAAGTGCAATAAAAAGAGCCATAATACCGCCGATGGCCCAAGCTATGATAGAGGCAGGTCCTGCAGCCTCGGCTGCATTCAAAGCTCCGAATAACCATCCCGATCCCAGGATAGATCCAATGGCTATAAAAAGTAATCCAATAATGCCTAAGTCGCGATGCAGCTGCGATTCTTCTGTATTTTGCTGTCCTCCGGAATTACTACTCACTTTGTTTATTCTTTATTGAATAAATAATTAATTAATCAGCAGTCAATAAGCCGAACAGGCACCCTAATGTGGTAGCGACAAAAGGAAATCCCCAACCGAGACTTTTCAAATTTCGCCAGCCGGTAAGATGATTAGATGCTTCTTTATTATTATCAAATATAATCTGTATGAGAAAAATAAAAACAGAAGAGACAATCCAGTTCATAAGGTGGGCTGTATTATTGTAAACCGGAATTACGAAATAGTGATTTAACCAAAATTGAGTTTTATTCGGTTACCATCTTTCTATATCGTGCATATAATGTAAAAAGCCCCAGAAATTACTTCTGAGGCCCGTCTATAGTGGCGGGGGCAGGATTCGAACCTGCGACCTTCGGGTTATGAGCCCGATGAGCTACCAACTGCTCTACCCCGCGATGTGAAATGGTAATATAAGATTTAATCCGGGTATTTGTCAATAAAAAATCACCACCATTAATTTTTATCTTCTACCTTCTTGAGGTGAAAGCTTTAAGCAAGTAAGTTTGATCAAATCTTGCTTATTCATTTATAAAAAATAAAACGAAATTATCATTAAATATATTATAAGTAATATTAAGGAGTAACTGACTCAAATCAAGCTTGATTTGAGCATACTTCAATAGTAAATTAGCCGTCTGATTATAGAAACAAAATATTGACATCATAATAATCTAAATATAACGAGCAGCTAAACTTCTTATGTCTGAAATTTCTTTGGTTCCCTCTCAAAATGTTCTGAATGTCATTAAGAAACATCTTATCGGTACGGGTTATAATTTTGTATTAGATCTGGAAAAGAGCGAACCACTCTAT
>DASQZL010000392.1:0-5649 GCA_035638715.1 Balneolaceae bacterium | reverse complement strand
CATCATGTATTTTCTTCGCCGGCGCAGGGAGGCGGTATTGTTGTAAATCATCCGGTAAAGGTTCTTCGGATGATATAAATACCGTAGCGTACTTCGAAAATGCTTCAATTGCCATGCGTTTATTTTCGAGGGTCAATCCCTGGTGGCCAATATCGTGGTTGGCCTGCCAGGAGACGAATCGCATCAACACAAACTTTTCATCCTTTTCAACACCAAGCGTCTCTAATACCTTCTCATCGGGCGTAAAGTAATCCGGATGCAGGTAGCAAAGCTCAAGAAAACTGTTGAATTTGATCTGTTTTCTGCCGCTGCTGCCACGGTATGATTCCGGCGACAGTATAACGTCGGAAAACGGCCGGTAAAAAAGCCGGGCTAATTTGGCATGTTCGGTATCATCCAGGGCAATATGCGGCTTCCGCAAAAGCGCTGAAACCTGAGCAGCGTAGGGTGAGGAAAAACTTAAAAAAATATCCGGTTTAAATGATAAGGCCTTCCGCAACAGAATGGCATCCCCCTTTAATAAGTAGGCTAATTTACCGGCCGCACCGGCTGCTCCTTTGCCACGGGACGAAAAAGGGATTTCATAACTTTGCAACAACTCGTGAGTCATCTCTTTATCCCGAGCGGTGACCATAATTTCATGCCCGTGCCTGGCCATTATTTTGTAAAAATTTCTAAAATAATGAACGTGCGCCGGATGTCCGATATCAATAAGAATTTTCATTACTGCTTCCCGGTACTCATTCTAATTTTCGGTGATGAGCGATGCATAAATGTCCTTAATTTTAACCGCAATAGCTGACAGCTCGTATTTTTGAATGCTGCTGCGGCTTTCATACGTTTCTTTTTTTTCCAGAATCAAGCGGCATTTTTCCGCTACATTCTCCGGATTATAATCCACCATATAACTACCCTGCACTTCTGCCAGTATTTGTTTTACATCACCTACATCAGTAGAAACGACCGGCCGATTGCAGGCCAATGCCTCTTTAACGATTAACGGACCGGTTTCATTATAAGAGGTTACCAATACCAGCTCTGAAGCATTGATCAGCAAATTGACCTGTTCCCGTGTATATCCTTTTAGCTCGATCAGCTCTGTATTTTCCAGTTGCTGAACGGTCGCCTGGGCCAGCGGAGCATTTTTGACGTCGCGGTCGAATGAGGAGGAAAAAAGGATATATTTTTTCTGCGGTGAAAGTCCCATTTCCCGCTTGCAGATATTTTGATCCATGGGCTTGAAATTTCCGAGATCAACGCCGCAGGGAATTACAGAAAATCGCTTTTTGAGCTTGAGAATACGATTTAATTTGTCATTCGTCAAAATATTATAGCATGAAAGCCATGCCGTCATTTTAGAATATTTGACGTTACTTTTTCGGTTCACATCGCTGCCGTGATAGGTGGTCACGACGGGAATGGCGCGCTGCAGGTTTGCCAGCAAGCCTGACAAGCCGTAATGGGCGTGCACCAGATCATAATTCTCACGGTTGAGCCTTTTTTTCAATGGAAAAATATTTTTCAGATACCCCCACTTCCCCTTCCCTTTGATTCCAAAGACATCAATCGAAACGCCCAGTTTTTTTAGCGAATCTACCTGCTCTCTGATAAACGAGCTGTACCCCCTGTTCATACTGCACACTACTAATATTTTCATAGCGTTTTGTTTGAGCTATAAATATTAACCGTTGATTAACCGGTTCAGGATGTTGTTGGTTCAAGCTGTTCAACGTCCGGTTTGTATGCGTTATTTTGGGCTACCGTATCGCCTTTACGTCTTGGCTGTGGTAAATTCAACCCAATGAGAAGTGCAAACATGGTATTCGCGGTTGTTTCATGAAGCACATATCCGCCAAAAAAACTGTACAGGAATATAAAAACAAAACTGACCGTCAGCGGTGTAAATTCCCAGCTTTTTAACACCCTGTAAAAGGCGTAGAAAATGAAGCTGTAAAATAAAAGGCAGCCCACGATGCCATATTGAAATAGAAAATCGATGAAATCCATGGCGGCAAATGTAAACGTATGTCCTCTTTTTTTCCAAAACTGCTGCTGGCCAGAGTCGCCGTATCCAAAAATGAGTCCCCCGGGATCCTGAAACTGATGGCGCACCTCCACAATTGCGAAAGCAATACGCCGGTAAGATAATATTGCTTTTTTAAAGTTTGTGTTTGCGCCTCCACCTTCATTATTCGAAATGTTAAACCCGGTTTTGTTGAGCATCGAAAGGTAGTGACTTTCAAAAACCTGCGAAATCAACGGCGCCAATAAAATGCTGCCTGCAATAAGCGCGGGAATGATCACAGCTGCACTGACAGCAACCTTGAAAGCAGTCCAGTTTATTTGCGTAATCAAATAGGCCAATATCACTAATGGCACGATAAAAATAGTTTTCGTGCCAACGATATAAATATCAAAAATGGCAATTACGGATAAATATCTGGCCTTCACATCTTTCTGAATTTCAAAGAAAAAGTAGGCAAAAAATACAAGGGTGAGGATTGAAACCGCATTGCCACTGTAGATCAACCCTTTCGTGGCCGTTGTATTCTGCCCATAAGTTGAAATGCCAATGCCGGTAAAATAGCCTAAAAATAAATTCAGCGTTAATATGCTAAAGCTGACAACCATGATCGTGTCGAGCCGTTCCAGGAAATAATATTTGTGCTTATTTATATAATAGATAAGCAGTAACATAAATGAGAGTTTGCTCACATTATTCAGCTCAACCATCCACATGCCCGCCGGGTTATGTTTCAAATACACCACTATCACATAGAGCACAAAATACAGGACCGCCAGCAATACGCAGCCATTCACCTTGTTAATTGATTTTGCGGTATCCGCCACCAGCATGCCAATTAGCAAAATCAAGAGTGATCCGCGCACAATCTGACCGGGATTAATAGCAATAGAGCCCTGCATACCTAAATACAGGAGCAGGAATCCCATAATCATGTCGAGGACCAAAAACCCGTAATAGTAATATAAGATCACCTTTTTCATTGACGGGATACCGGTTTTTTTAACCTTTTATAAAACAATAATACAACTTTTTCCGGGAGAAAAGTAGCCAGCCACAGTAACCTTCCGAACATACTTTTTTTATATTCGAGGGCTTTTTTGGCATGAGCCCGCGACTGCAAAGGTTGATAATTATTCCACAAAAATTTTTTCGCCAGAAAAGTATGGTAGGCATACAACCGCTCGCTGCCGGTATCTTTTTCCCTGAGCCGCTGCAATTTTTTCATCTGTTCATCGGTAATTTCTTCTCCCCGAAAATCTTCAGCGACTAAAAAATACAGGTATGCCTTTAATTTTTTACTGGTCCGGCTTATGGATGCCGGGGTGATCCGGTACTTTATCAGTGGCTCCGGTATATTCGCATAATCGCCGAAACGGCTCATCCGGTTGAACAGCACACAATCTTCCATCGGCTCGAACTTACCCGGATAGCCGCCTGCTTTTATAAATTTATTGCGCCTGAACATCACTGTTGGATGTATAAAAGCCATTTTCGGCAGTTTTGACTTTATTTTTTCCGGGTTGATTTCTTTTTGAATCGTATATAAATAATTCCCTTCTTCTGTGATAACCGCTGCTAAACCGCCAACGGCAATCACGCTGGGATGCTTTTCTAAATAACGATATTGCTTTTCAAGTCGATTTGTTTCAGCAACATCGTCACTGTCAAGCACCGCAATATATTCGGCCCGAGCCGCTTCCACCGCCCGGTTGCGGGCTGCCGATGCTCCCCTGTTCTCCTGCCGGATGATGGTTATTCGTTTATCATCGAACGAACGAATCTTTTTTAGGCTGTCATCGGTTGAGCCGTCATCAACAATAATGAATTCAAAATTGGTAAACGACTGATTGAGAATGCTCTCGATAGCCTCGCATACGTATGCGCTCTCGTTGTAAACGGCCATAATCACGGCAATATCCGGTGCTTGATTTGTCATCGTTAAATGAGTTTCCAGGAATCAGGAATGAGATCAGAAATCGTAAATTTTCTTTTGTTCTTAAACCAATCTTCTGGTGCAATCACGGTCTTATTATCATTTGGGCTCAGCCATGCCCCCCACCAGCTGAATGTGCTGTTGGCGATAATAAAATGGTTGCAATGATACATCAGGCGAAGATCTTCATGCGCTTCGTCAACTTTATTACCCTTGACGATTACAAAATGCTCATCATTTCCAAATTGGTCCTGTACAAATTGCTTATCATCAGAAAATACAAAAAATGTTGGCTCTTCTACCTCACGCCGTATTATTTCGATAGCACGCTGATAATAATCCATGGAGCATATGCCGTGTTTTTCATGAATTTCTTCATCATTTACAAAATCACCACGCCGTACGTGCAGACAAACCGGATTGTGGTTTTCCCGGATGCGCGCCAGTAAGTCGGCATTTTCGCCCTGCGGTGGGTCCTTCACCCTGCACTCCTCGCGCACTAACGTTTTAATCTTCTCAAAATATTTGGGAGATTGCCAGTACCCTTCAAGATAGACTGGCGGGGAAGCCGTTTTGATGGCCGGGCGATATTTAGCCGAAAAGTCAGAAATGATATTTCTGTGGCGTACGGGAATTATTTTTTGCGCCCATTTGACCATTTTATACCAGCGTTCATTTTCGGGCAAAAAAACGAGCTGATCTCTCTTTATTTCCTGGTACGAGCAGTAAAATTTATCCAGCAAAAAGGGATGTTTGGAGTTCGTTCGGTAATACGATAAATCTATATACAAAAACGTCTGATTCTTCTCCGCCAAAAAGCGTCCCAATGCATACTGGAACAACTGATTTCCCAGTCCGCCCATCATTCGCATTACAATCATTGTTTTTCCCCCAGGTAATAAGGTTTTAAAATTCCACTTAGATTCTGCTTCAAAAATTCGTTGACAGCCGAGCTGACGTCCGCATCAAGCTCTTTTTTAGCCTCACCCGATTTGCCCTTGCGTGTATGATAGCCTTCCTCATCATCACGGCCTCGTTGCTCTTCTTCCAACCGTCGCATACTCTCAAAGCTTGATCGCTCCAGCGCTTTGGCAAATGCATCGGCATCGAACCGGTGTTTCGAAAATTCAATCATTTCCCTGAAACGCTTATCCGGATCGCTTGTCAAACTTTCATACGAGATGATGGTTAAATTTCGTGCCTGTTCCAATTGCCGCGAAAAATAATTAAGCTTAAGTACGGCCTGTTTCAGATGAAATTTATTCAGTGCGAACTCATCGAGCGAATATTCTGCATATTGCGGTCGGTTGCGATTTTTATGAAAATAATAGTACGAGACAAGGATATCGGTAAACTTGCGGGTGATATAAATGACATCACGATCCGGGAAATAACGTCCAATCGGCTTGTCATGCGAAAAAATCACCCGGTGCGGAACGGATTCCGGGAATCCCAAAAGTTCTTTTTGAGAGCAGTACCGGTCGGGCGTTAAACGAGTGAAGTTATGCCAGTCGACTTCATAACCCAAATCATATAGATGACAAATATATGAGCCGAAAAAAAATCGAACCCACGTCCGCCCCGACTTCTGATACGAGCCGATAATCACATCATCCGGACGAATCCTACATTTATCATAAAAATGATACGCAACATAATCCTGGTAAAAAAGTTTCGCTTTTCTCGTTGC
>DASQZL010000391.1:0-5646 GCA_035638715.1 Balneolaceae bacterium | reverse complement strand
AACTTTATAATCGGTGGTGCTTTTCTCCGGCCTTTGGGATGTAAGTTTAAACTTTGAATATCAGCAGGGGGAGCAACGCGCTGATTGATGGTAAATTGGCCTTTAAGCGAACGATTTGAGGATCTATGATGAGCCGTTTTCCGACTGGAATTGTATGAAGAACATGCCGAAGTCAATATGAGCAGAACAAGAATAAAAGGGAGGTTTTTATTAAAGGACATAAGTTCCTTCAAATACAAATTGAGCTTCCCCACCCAGCTGAATATCACTGTAAACGTCTTCATCCGAATTATAACTGAAATAAACATCCAGCGTTCCCCCTTCGGCTTGAATTTTGATGGCTTCAGTCGATTCATTAAGATTTTGAATCTGATGCCAGACAACAGCAGAAGCAATGGCTCCGGTCCCGCATGCCAGCGTCAAATCTTCTACGCCTCGTTCATAAGTTTTAATTTGCATTTCGTCAGATGAATCATCGCCACAGATGAAATTAACATTTGTGCCGGGTGGATTAAAACGTTCATGATATCGAAGCCGCCGCCCCTCTTTTTTAAGTTCCTCATCATTCGCTAAATCAGAGGGGGAAATTTTCCTGACAATATGTTCTGTACCGGCATGGGCTTGAAACAGGGGGAATTCATTGGGCAGATCGATTTCCTGAACATCAATCTGCATGGGAAAGGAGAGGGTAATATATTGTTCTGAAGAATTGACCTCTGCCTGATAAGTCGTCTCGTGAACGGTAAATCGCAGTTGTTCACCCAGCCCGGCTCTGGCGGCGAACAAGGCCAGGCATCGGGCTCCATTGCCACACATGCCGGCATCGCTGCCGTCCGCATTGCGATAAAACATGGTATAATCGGTGGCTGTACCGGAGGGGGGTAAAAGTGCTATGAGTCCGTCAGCTCCAACACCGAAGCGCCGGCGGCAAAGTTCAGGTGTCAATGCAATGAGTTTTTCCGTAGAAATACGGGTATCCCGGTTATCAACGATGACAAAATCGTTGCCGGCCCCATGCATTTTTGTAAAAGGCAGTTTTTCCATATTATATTATTGGATGAACGCAGGTAAATGTTGCCAGTTATAGTTTTGAGGAATTTCCGTATTGCGGTCTCGCATCAGGCTGGAGAAACGGAATGCCAATACAGTATAAACAAGTTTGGGTTGTACATATTGATACAGAAGCGGGCGGCATTTATTGACCTGTTCAATCATGTCCTGAAGACGCGCTTGCTGCAATGATTCACAGAATTTTTTGATCGTATCAATTTGACTAATATTTGTGATAAGTTGTTCCTCGCCTGTGTCACGATAAATCAATAAATCGCGCAAAAACGTTTCAAGTACATTAAGCAGCGCTATTTGTCCCTCGATATTATGCTGATTTTGCCATTCCTGTGCAATATTGGTCAGCTCCACTGCATCCTGGACATACGCCTTGCGCAAATACGAAACAATATCCAGACGCATTTCCTTGAGTGCATCTATATCAAAAAAGCGAGCCATGGCATAATTCCCACCGGATACACGTGCCAGGTATTGCGCGTCGTCCGGTTCCAGCTGATCATATTTAATCAGTGCATTCTCAATTGTTGTATTGCTAAGCGATGATAACTGAATATGTTGACATCGCGAAATGATGGTAGGCAAAAGGGCCTCTGTGCTATTGGTCGTCAGGAGAAATACAAGGTCCTCGGAAGGTTCTTCGAGCAATTTCAGGAATGCGTTGGCCGCTTCTTTACGCATGGTTTCAATGTTAGTAAGGATTACAACCGTTTTACGTCCTTCATTGGGTTTGAGGAAAGCCTTGGGACGAACTTCTTCATGAAAAAAATCGATGGGATAAAAGGCTTGTTTATTACGGGTACTATCATCATCTGTCAGAGAGGGGCGATGACTGAAATCCACAACCTCATACGGGTCATCAGCCAGAAGCGTGAGCCGCTCTCGGAAATTTTCGATATTGTAATCGGTTGGAACCGGTAGGAACAAGTGTATATCGGGATGATTCAGCCATGAAGATTTTTTGGAAAAGGCTTGTTGGTTTAAATCTGTGAGGTTGCTGATACCGTTAATCAACTCTGCAAAAGCAAGCGCAAGTGCAGTTTTGCCCGTACCAGGCGGACCGGAAAATAAATAGGCATGTCCTAATCGTTGGGACAGGAGAATTTTTTTAAGGTAATTGCGCGCCTTTTGCTGGCCCACGAGACGCTGATCCCCCAATTCAAATTGTAAATTGCTGTAATCCATATCACATTATTCTTCCCAGATAAAATCAAAAAGCAGGAACCCTGCTGTCATTGTAGTACCGGCGAATCCTACCAATGCCAAAAAATCTTCCATAAATGCTGGTGTCATGCCTTTAACAAAAGCCATCTTTGTAGCTTCAACCAATATTAATATCAATGGAAATAGCAGCGGCACGGATAATACCGAAAAAATAGCACCTTTGCGATCAGCCTGTGAAACGATAGCTGCCAACATCGTTGCGATGCTGGCAAGGCCGGCCGAACCTAAAATAAGAACGACAATGAGTGACCATATATTGGCAACGGAAATGCCCAGAAAAAAAATGTAGATTATAAAGGTGACCAGATTAATCGTGAAGGTGAAAATAAAATTGTAACTTAATTTACCTCCATAAATAGCCGTAGCCGAACCATGCAACCGAAGTAAATTAAAGGTATTTTGCTCTGTTTCCGCCACAAAGGAACGGGACAGGCTTGACAGAGCGGCAAATAAAATGATGATCCAAAGAATGCCGCTTTGGGGTTTGGGGCCCAGTTGCCCGGCATTAAGTGAAAAAGAGATCAGTAAAAGTGAAGATCCGACAAACGCGAGCACCGTATTGATGGCATACTGGGAGCGGAGCTCCGCACGCATATCCTTAATAAAAACGGCTCGTATTTGTTTAAAAATGGTCATCACAGAGGTTTCTGAAAAAATAAGGTGAAAGGTATGAATTTAGGTACTTGATTTACAAGTAAATATTATTTAAGATCTTCTTGAAAAAATGGTCCTGTCTTTCCAAAATACCGGTGCGAAACTCTCAAGTTTGAAGAATTGTCTGCACATCCGTAATTGCTTACAGCTTATGAACTTAGGTTAATTTATATAACATACATGGAAGACCGTAAATATTTTAATATCTTTCAGTCCTTAAGAACCGATGGTAAATTTTTTCAATAGACAAATCACAGCATCTTTGAAAGAAAGAGTTAATATTGGCGAGGAAAATGGCGCGTTCCATAGTTGAGTTGTTAAAAGAAAAACACGTTTTTACAAATTTATCAGCGAAGGATAAAAATGAAATACTTTCCATACTGATCTCCTCTTTTAGTGATGAAGCATCAGCAGAAGAACTTGAGGCTATCCGAAAGGCCGTTTATGAACGGGAGCAGGTTATGTCCACCGGCGTTGGCAAAGGATTGGCCATTCCACATGGAAAATCACCAGAGCTGGAAAAAAATTATGGGGCTTTTGCAGTATTAGAGACCCCGGTGAATTATGAATCAGTTGACGATCAGCCCGTGTCACTTATTTTTTTGCTGGCAGGTCCCAGTGCCGGCAATCGTTCTCATATAAAAATGTTGAGTCGTATATCCCGTTTATTAAATGATGAGACGTTTAGAAATAAACTAAAAAAAATTAATTCATCTGAAGAGATATTACAATTATTGAAAAGACGAGAACAATCACGGTTCGGTGTATAATTTTAATCTAAATAAGTCAATGAAAAAAATATTACAGGCTACAGTTTTTGCTATTTTTCTGGTGAGTGTGAGCATGCAAAATGCCCGCTGCCAACAGAAACTATTACCAAAAATAAAACGGTTAATAAAGTTTAATAAAGCGAACAATGCCTTTTGGTCATTAACTGTACGCGACACCACCGGTCAAATTATACAATCCTACCATTCCAATAAATTGATGCGGCCGGCCTCTAACCTAAAACTGTTGACATCCGCCACCGTTTTACATGTCTTGGGACCGAATTTCAGATATAGAACAGCGATGTATGGAGTGGGAAAGAAAAAAGGTCAGGTATGGCAGGGAAACATTATTATTCGGGGTAGAGGTGATCCGTCTATGAGTGGCCTTTTTTATGATGGCGACCGCCTGCATGTGATGCAGCAATTTTTTGATATGCTTAAGTCGAGAGGCATTCTTAAGATTGATGGAGACCTTATTGGTAATGATTCATATTTCGATAAAAAAGCGTATCCTGACGGCTGGGACTGGGATGATTTGACGTATTACTATGCCGTCCCCATTAATGCACTTTCGTTCAATAATAATACGGTGAATTTAACGGTCTATGCAAATGGAGCTGTAGGCAGCACGCCATCGATAGAATGGTTCCCTTTTGATACGAATTACGTTAATTTTGTAAATGAGCAGGTTATCAAACCCCGTCATACCTATTATGATGAACACTATCACCGAATTCTCGGGACGAATACGATCGTGTTGAAAAGCAGCCTGCCTAAAGGATATGTTGAGCGGGAAGCACTCGCTATTTCAAATCCGCCCCGGTATTTTATGAACACCTTCAAAAAATACCTCCAACAGGGAGGAATTAAAGTTACTGGTGATTGTGTCATTAATGACAGCCAGCATAGCTGGAAAAAATCTGTGTATAAGAAGCTGGGCGTACATATTTCGCCGCCGTTACGAAAACTCGTAAAACATCTTAATAGAAAAAGCGATAATTTTTATGCTGAGATGTTATTAAAGACTGCCGCCGCTGAAAAATATAAGACACAAGGGACAACAAATTTAGGAGTGAGCCTGGCAGAAAAATTTGCTAATTCTGTGGGCATTGATACAACTAAAATAAATATAAACGACGGTTCAGGTATGTCTTCCTATGATCTTATATCAACAAACGATTTATGTAAACTGTTAACAGCCGTTCGTCATCGCAAGATATTTAAATATTTTAGGAACAGCCTGCCTATTGCTGGCGAAGATGGGACCCTAAAAGACCGCTTCAGACGACAGCCGCTAAAAGGAAATATATTTGCCAAAACCGGATATGTATCCGGCGTCCGTGCCATCAGCGGCTACCTTAAAACAAAAAACAACAAAACGCTTATATTCAGTCTCGATACGAATGATTATAATACAAAGACGAGGTACATTGATTCCATAGAAAAATCTATCCTCAGAGTCTTGTACAATCATTATTAGAGGGCTTTGCCCCAAATGTCGTCTTATGCTTGAGGTAGAAAAATTTAATTCAGGATCCATGTTTAAAGGCAATAAACCCGCCATGAGATTCTGAAACAAATTCAGAATGACATAAGTGGGCGGTTATACAACGCCATCAGTTAAATGATAAAGGACTGAATTATTTCACAGACGGTAAAATTGATTGAAATACGATACGTTTGCAAAAAATATTAAATAGAAAAAGGAACTGAACCCGGCTACTGGATTTAAGATGTCGGATGCCTAAAAAATGTATTATACTGCGTTGATCTGTGTTAGTCACAAAAAAATTCACTACTCACAACTCAAAATTAAGCCCTAAAATGTCCGCTAAAATTATAGACGGAAAAAAAGTAGCAGCGATCACTCGAAAAGAAATAAAAAAAGATGTCAAGGATTGGGTGAACGACGGGCACCGGTCTCCTTTTTTAG
>DASQZL010000390.1:0-5073 GCA_035638715.1 Balneolaceae bacterium | reverse complement strand
AAAAATAAGAGGATTTCATTCGCTCATTTTGTGGTGTCTGCATCCCGTCAAAACAGATTGCGAATTTTAAAAAAGAAAATGGTTTGATTTTCCAATAAAAAATTAATAGTATCTGATTGTTATCGATAACAATTGAGGTGTTGTGGATTTGGCTTTTTTTAAGTGTAACTCGAAAACGGTTACTTGCATCTCAACTTTTAAATTATTGTCGATAATCTATCATAACCCATTGAAATATTAATTTTACGTCAATTATCAATTCTAATAATTAAGGAGTCATGCTTATGAATGGTAAGTATATACTACTGGTAGGGTGTTTATTATTTGGTTTTACACTTAACGGGTTTGCACAGAATATAACGGTGAATGGGAAAGTAACCGATGCAAAATCCGGAAAATCGCTACCGGGAGTAAATATTAAGGTCAAAGGAACAACAACGGGAACAACAACAAATGCCAAGGGGAAATATAGCTTGTCGGTGCCAAGCGCGCAGGATACGCTCATTTTTTCTTACATTGGATATAAAGTTAAAAATATTCCCATAAATGGGCGGAATACCATAAATGTGGCGCTAAAGTCAATGACGCTGCAGGGACAGCAAATGGTCGTCGTCGGATATGGAAAGGAAAAACAGGAAAATGTAACTTCTTCTATATCGAATGTTAAAACAAAGAATATTACAAATAAGCCGGTTGTAAACGAAACCAACAACCTGGCAGGTAGAGTTGCGGGGGTGATTTCCATGCAGACCAGCGGTGAACCCGGGTATAACAATGCCAACATACATATTCGGGGGATATCTACTTTAGGAAACAGTAATCCACTGGTGATTGTTGATGGGGTTCCACGTAATTTTTCCGAAATAAATCCGGAGAATATAAAGTCTATTAGCGTATTGAAAGGCGCTGCAGCGGTTGCCCCTTATGGGATGGCCGGAGCCAATGGGGTGATTCTTGTTACAACAAAGTCAGGAAAAGCGGGCCCGCCCTCGCTATCATATAATGGTTATATTGGATTTCAAAATCCAACTTTTGTGCCGAAGATGGTGAATTCTTACCAGTTTGCTAAGATGAAAAATCTGGCGCAGAAAAATGCCGGGGGACAACCCGCCTATTCTCAACAGGAACTTCAGGGATATAAGCAGGCGGTTAACGGTAATGTTACGCCCCAATATGCCAATAGTGATGGATTACATCAGCTTATTCGTAAGAATGCCCCCATGACTCGCAACAGTTTAGTGCTCTCAGGAGGTACTAAAAAAGTGAAATATTACGCTTCCATTGGATGGACATACCAGGGAGGAATGTGGCACACAGATAATATTCACAGATATAATACCAATATTAGACTTGATGCGCAGGCGACAAAAACAACGCACGTGACTTTAAGTTTAACAGGATGGGATGAGCAGCAACATTATCCCGCCGTTGGGGCAGGTACCATTATGTACCAGGCATATAGAACGCCTGCTGTTTCTCCAGTATATTATCCGAATGGCAAATGGGGGTCATGGGATGGCCGAAGCCTTATTGGTTATGCTTTTCACAGTGGGTATCAAACAAATAAGATTTCACAGCTTTATACCTCCCTGTATATCAAGCAAGACTTACCTCTGCCAGGATTGAGCCTTAAGGGACGCGTAAGTTTTGATCCGCACCGGCAGTTTGATAAAATATGGAATGTTCCCATTCCAACCTATCACTATGATGCGAATGCGAAGAAGTATAATAAAGGCTATTTGCTATATAAAAAACCAAGGTTAAACCAATCTTACGACCGTAATAACGCTTTTACCTTCCAGGGATATTTAGATTATAAGCATTCGTTTGGCAAGAACAATGTGAATATTACAAGCGTCTTTGAAGCGCGAAAGACCCTTGATCAAAACATGAGTGCCTTCAGGAAAAATTACAATCTATACATTGATGAATTGAATGACGGAAGCTCTATTCCCTCTGATTTAAGTAACGGCGGTACTTCTTCGCAATCGAGACGTCTTGGCGTTGTATTCCGGGGTTCATATAACTATGCCAGTACGTACATGCTTTCGGTATCAGGCAGATACGACGGAGATTACTACTTTGCTCCCGGTCATCGTTTTGGCTTTTTCCCGGCAATATCCGGCGGGTGGAATATTGCAAAAGAAGGTTTCATTCAGGATAATATCCCGTGGTTGACGACGCTTAAGCTGCGAGGTTCCTGGGGATATTCAGGAAATCTGGCAGGGAGCCCCTTTCAGTATTTGAGTACTTACGGTATATATGGCAATGCTGCTAACTTTGGAGGCGCGCCAACACAGGGAGTATATGAGCGTAATCCTGCCAATAAACAGATTACCTGGGAAAAAGCCCGGAAGGAAGATGTCGGTTTTGATTTGTCTTTATGGCACGGCAGAGTGACGGCTTCAGGTGATTATTTCTTCCAGAAAAGGAAAAATATGTTACTTGCTCCCCAGGTAACTGTTCCGGTCTCTTATGGTATTGGTTTGAACCAGGTAAATGCCGGTATTATGAGCAATCATGGTATCGAGTTTAGCGCTGGTTATAACCGATCCTTCGACAATGGAATGGTGCTGAATTTGAATGGCAATTTCACATGGGCGCATAACAAATTGGAAAAAGTTTTTGAAAGCCCTGCTACCAAGAATAATCCCCGTCGTCGCCGAACAGGACGTGCTATGGGAACTAAGTTTGGTTATAAAGCCCTCGGGTTATTTAAAAAATCAGATTTTAATGCTAATGGTAACCTTAAAAAAGGCATTGCCAGTCAACCATGGGGTAAAGTTCATCCGGGTGATATAAGGTATGCCGATCTGAACGGGGACGGAAAGATCACCCCAGCTGACCGAACGGTAATCGGATACCCGCGGACACCACAAATTAATTTTGGTTTTGAACCGCAATTGAAGTACAAAGATTTTGGCCTGGATCTTTTATTCCAGGGAGCGGCCCAGTCTTCAATAGCGCTGGGAGGCTGGATTGCTAACCCTTTTAATGCTAATGGGAATGTTACGTTATTGCAGTATCAAAAACACTGGAGTGCAAAGCACCCAAACCCGCATGCGCTCTTTCCGAGAGTCACTCCTTCGGAAACACCGAACAATTCGCAATATTCCTCCTACTGGGTCAGGAATGCGTCGTATGTACGATTAAAAAGTGCCGAGCTGAGTTACTCACTGCCAGACAAACTTTTAAATGCGCTGTCAATCCATTCAGTCCAGGTATATGTAGCAGGTCAAAATTTGTATACGTGGACTCCTTTTATAAATTATAATCTTGACCCTGAAGCTGGATCCCGAAGTGGACAATATTACTTCCAGCAGCGGGTCTTTTCCATCGGTGCAAATATACATTTCTAAATAAAAATATTTTAAGCTTAACCTAATGATCAGTTAATTATGAAAAAAGTTAAATGGTTATCGCAATTTCTTGTGATCATAGTAATCGTCAGCTCTTGCAAAGGTAATTTTCTGAATGTCACGCCTAAAAGCCAATTATCAAGCAAGAGTGTGTGGGCGTCATCTAAAAATGCGGATCTTTTTCTGAACGATATTTATAACAATGAACCAGATTTCAGAAACTCCTTCGATCAGCTTTTAGGTCAGTATACTGGCTTTTCATACGTGGGAGCCGAATGGATGAGCGCACGAACAACTGTATATCCTGGTAATATATCTTCTACAAGTGAAGTGTATGGACCGGGAAATATGTGGAACTGGGGTACTGAATATACTCGAATAAGAAAGTGTAATGTATTCATTAAAAATGTCGAAAATTCAAAATCGATTGCTCAATCCTACAAAAATAAAAGAATTCCGGAAGCCAAATTTTTGAGGGCCTTGTTTTATTCCTGGCTGTGGGAAAATTATGGGGGCGTTCCAATTATTAAGGTGCCTCTGAACAGGCAAACGCAGGGCAAGAAAATCTTTAGAAAACGAGCTACCCAAAAGGAAACGTTCCAGTTTATCGATAATGAATTGTCGGCCATTGCGGATAGTTTGCCGTCAGATCCTGCTAATACGCAAACGGGAAGACCCACTAAGGGTGCGGCTCTGACCCTTAAAGCATGGGTCGAACTCTATGAGGCAAGTCCGCTTTTTAATCCCTCCGATAATAAAAAGTTATGGCAAAATGCTGCTGATACCTATAAAAAAGTGATGAACATGGGGGTTTATAAGCTTGATCCTAATTTCAATGACCTGTATAACCCTGATACCCAGGGTAGTAACCGTTCTCTTATCTTTCAACGAGAATATACGAAGGCCAAAGGTGGAACGGCTGAAGGTTACCGAGGCGTAACCATGCAGGGAGGCGTTGAAACCGGATGGGGCAACTGGACGCCCACACAAAATTTGGTGGATAAGTTTTCCATGAGTAATGGTAAAATGATCAACGATCCCAACTCCGGGTATGATCCTCAGCACCCATATAAAAATCGATCACAACGATTTTACGATACAATTGTTTATGATGGTTCTTCATGGCAGGGATATAAGGTAACGACAAGGATTGGCGGAAATAATGAAATAGATCTTGGATCTCAAAGTGATATCACCAATACCGGTTATTATGCCAAAAAATCGCTTGATCCGAATATTAATGAAGCATCGAATATTCGCAGCCATGCCTCTCCTGTCAATTATGTTTTCTTCCGCTATGCTGGTGTATTGTTGGGTTATGCGGAGGCTGAGAATGAGGCAGAAGGGCCTGTTCCATCGGTTTACCAGGCGGTTGACAAGGTAAGGGCAAGAGTCAATTTACCGAGCATCGAAAAAACTTACGGTACCGTCAGCCAGTCTAAAATGCGAAAAATCATTCACAATGAGTGGGATACAGAATTTGCCTTTGAAAACAAAAGCTGGTATAACCTTCGCAGGTGGAAAACATCCGATACCTTCTTTAACAAGCCTCTTTATGGGATGAAGATTACTGAGCAAAACGGTAGCTTGCAATATAATAAAGTTAAGCTTCTGGACCGCAGTTGGCAGCCTTACATGGATCTGATGCCCATCCCAAATAGTGTGCTTTCACAAAATCCTGTAATAAAAAAGCAAAATGGCGGGCCGGATAACT
>DASQZL010000389.1:0-10084 GCA_035638715.1 Balneolaceae bacterium | reverse complement strand
AAAAAAAGAAAAACCGGATATCCAAAAATCAAGAAATGAAATACAGGAATTAATCCCGTAAAATGAGCGGGAGACGAGATTTGAACCCGCGACCTTCACGTTGGCAACGTGATGCTCTACCACTGAGCTACTCCCGCTTTCAGGGTGAGCTAATATAAGACTCTTGGAGGATATATTTCAACAATTTGTTTAATTTTTTTCGAATCCCTTTATACCGACTTTCTTCTATAATGTCTGCTATCGCTTTATTTTACGTCGCACCCTATCCGACGTCACCATGTTGTTCAATTCCTCATTATCCGGCAAGGTGGGGCGATCCCGGTACCGGTCTACCATGCACAGAAAACCAAGCGGCTCATCCTTATCAGCCTGGAATTGATGCAGCGTTTCCGGTGAAATATAGACGACATCATGTAATCCAAGACCATAAACATCATTTCCTAATATTACCGACCCCTGCCCTTTTATGATAACTACTGAATGCGGGTGGCGATGAAACTCAAGTGAAGTATAACCGCCGGGCGCGACTTCAAAATAACGGGTCTGAAAATTAAGCTGTTGCTCATCCTCTTTTTCACCAAGCAGTGAATAGCGGTGAACGCCCTTGTAACAGCTGGCATCATCCTTATATTCCTCACGAGGTACATTTGCCCATTGATAATCGCTACATTTTATAACTTTTGAATTATTTTTCATAATACTACCTTTCCAGTATTTCAGAGAATTTATACGCAGCCTGCTCAATTCCGTCCGGATATTCATAAAGACTTCCGCCCATCAGGAAAACAGTATCCGGGCCGTAAGCGTTTTTCCATTTTTCTATGTTTGTGAGCTTCAACCCTCCCGCCGGAGCAGGAAATACCGCCTGATATGGCCATTCTTCTGTCCGTGTTCGGGCCGCCTCATTAATGGCTTCACACTGAGACAGGGAAAAAGAAAAACGACCGCCGACATTGGGATAAATCGCCACATCAGCTCCCAGTGCCCGCCAAAGCTGACCGTAAAGAAAAGCGGGCGCAAAACCTTCATTGTTCTTATTCACCATCGTGCCGGAAAATGACGGATGCGCCATAATGGGCAATGACAATTCGGCTTCCCGGAGTTCGTGCAGCCCGGGCAAGCCGCAAATGTGAGGACACACCAGCACCCCATCGGCGCCCAATTCAGCCGCCTGGCGATATCGTTTGAGAAGCTCAGGGCCATCTGCAGTGACATTTGTAAAGTAGCGGGCCCGGTGTCCGCTTTCATCGGCTGCTTTATGGACAGCAGCGACACAGCTTTCGACACGCTTACGGAAAGGTGCATATTTTTGATTCATTAAATTATGATCATCCTTAATAATATCTATACCACCTTTTGCAAAATGATAACATAAATATCCGAGTTTGTCGGGGTTGCTGCCCAAAGGTTTCAGGGCGGTGCTACTCAGTGGCCGGTCATAAATATCATACTGCTCCCGAAGGCCTTTTATCCCAAGGGAAGGCCCTTTGAACAAATTTTCTGGCAGTTGCTGCCATTCTACCCAGTCTATCCTGATGCCCGGTTTCAGTGAAATATTACCATACAGGAGATTCAAAAAAGCTGTTATATCATGCCCGATATTCATTAACGCCCATCGTATCGTAACTTCATATACATCCTCTGAGAGCTGGTTTTTCTCCACAGGTTCCCCGACTACATTCTCAGCGATATCACCTGCAATAACGGTACGGGGTAATTCCACGCTCTGTTCCAGGCAAATTTGCTCTATTTTTGAATCAATGGTTTCCTCTTCAAACAAGGTAAGATGGTATGATACCTGAAAGGATTTCATAATACAGACATATCGAAAATTATATAAATGTTATCATATTAACGATCGTCTTGTCATTAGCAACTGAAGGGGCTTGCGAAAACTTGTTGAAAAATTAAGACGCATCATATAAGAACAACAATATGTCCAATTTTAAAACTCCGGACCAAAAGTTAACAAGACGCTGGAATTCAGCATCGTAATTCTGCTCAAAAAAATTCCAAGCAGGCTTTAAAGCACAATCGTCTCCGATCGCTTGGGCCCAATTGAAAGAATAGTAATCTTCACTCCCAGATAATCCTCAATAAATTTCAAGTAATCCCTGACCGCTTCAGGCATCGCACTTCTTGACTCAAACTGTTTGACATCCGTTTTCCAGCCTGGCATTGTTTTATACACAGGGTCTGCGTTTTCCAGCCGGTTAATATCAAGTGGAAAGGTCGTCGTTTTTTCATTTTCAATCTGGTACTGGGTACAAAGTTTAATTTCCTCAAAGTCATTGAGGATATCCAGCTTTGTCAGGGCGAGTTCATCCATGCCGTTAACTTGTACCGCATATTTGAGCGCCACTAAATCAATCCAGCCGCAGCGCCGCGGGCGCCCGGTGGTTGCTCCGAACTCCTGTCCCTTTTTCCGCAGTTTTTTGCCAGTTTCATCATTCAGCTCGGTTGGAAACGGTCCGCGTCCCACACGGGTACAATATGCTTTGGATATGCCCATTACATGATCAATAGCGGAGGGTGGCAGGCCCGTACCGGTACAGGCTCCGCCGGCAGTTGGTGAAGAAGAAGTGACATACGGGTACGTCCCATGATCAATGTCAAGAAGGCTGCCCTGGGCTCCTTCCATTAAGATGCTACTGTCGTTTTGGTGGGCCTTATGCAGTGCCGTACTTGTTTGTACAACAAACGGGCGAAGTCTTTTAGCCGCTTTTATTAAATCATCCAAAATGTCACGAACACTCAGGGTATTTTCTTTATATATATGCGTAAGCGCCCGATTAATATTTTTAAGGTTTTTCCTTACCTTTTTTTCCAAAATTTCGGGATGAAGCAAATCTCCAACACGTATCCCAATGCGTGAAACCTTGCTTTCGTATGCCGGCCCGATGCCCCGACCGGTGGTACCGATGGCATCATCTCCGCGACTCCGCTCTTTCAGTTGATCGAGCAGTTGGTGATAAGGCAAAATGATATGAGCAGCGCTGCTAATGAGCAGTCGTCCATCCAGTTGCACGCCGAATTGTTGAACGGTTTCAATCTCTTCCAACAGTGCGAGTGGGTCAACAACAACTCCGTTACCGATGATACAAGAGGCCTTACCATTAAATATTCCCGATGGAATGAGATGTAAAACCACCTCTTTGTCATCGAAATTCAGGGTATGGCCAGCGTTGGCCCCTCCCTGATAACGAACTACATAATCAGCATTTTTACTGAGCAGATCTACAATTTTACCCTTTCCTTCATCACCCCATTGGGCACCAACAACAATTCTAACGGCCATAAATAATATTAATCAGTGAGAGGGCGCATGACGCGCCCTTCTCATGTAATTCAGATTATTATATTAACTTTCCTCTTCTTCCGGCTGGTAAGATTCGATAGCCTTATCCAGCGAATCAAAATGCTTAAAGACGGTGATAAGTTTCGTCATTACCAGCAAGCTCTCAATTCTGTCCGTGGGGTTGGCAATACGCATATCGCCACCGGCTTTACGCATGGTGGTGAGTCCGCCGATAAGCATTCCCAGTCCCGATGAATTCATAAATCTCACCTTGCCGACGTCTGCGATGACGTTGGTTTGGCCTTTTTCGATCAATTCATGAAGTTTCTCATTCAGCCGAACTGCATCCGGCCCACCCATAACATTACCCTTAAATTGAATAACTACACAATTATACCTTTCTGATATGTTAAATTTCATCTTTCCCTCTGATTATTAATATATAAATTAAATGTTATTTATGTTTTTTCCTGTCTTCTTACTTTCAATTCAACAACCAACCCTGTAGCAACGAATAAGGAACTGTAGGTCCCAACTAAGATACCCAGCATTAATGCAAAAGAAAATCCTTTTAAAACCTGCCCTCCAAAGAAAAACAGGACGGCCACTACAAAAAAGGTGGTCAATGCAGTAATAATAGTACGGCTGAGCGTATCATTCAAGCTTTTATTGATCATTTCCATATAATCCATCGTCTTGTACTCCTGCATATTTTCGCGGACCCGATCGTACACTACAACCGTATCATTCAGTGAATATCCCACAATAGTCAAAAAAGCACCGATTAACGACTCATCAATCTGCATGCTAAACGGTGAAATATTACTGAAAATAGTAAAAACGCCCAGCGTTATAAGCACATCGTGGCACAGAGCAACGACCGCTCCCAGCGAGAACGCCCAGTTTTTAAACCGTATTAATATATAAATGAAAATGACAATCATTGCAAAAAGAATTGCCTCAAAGGCCCCTTGTTTCAACTGTTTAGCGAATCGCGGCCCCACGATATCAGTTTTTATTACATTAGCGGGATTATTTTTACTATTTAATACAGTGTTAATAGTATGTTCCACATCACTTATCGAGCCCTTGGCATCGGTTCGAATAAGAATTTCCTTCGGACTGCCATAGCGTTTAACAACGGGCGCGCCGTTTAAAGGGCGCGACAAGTCATTCCGGATCTGAGAAACGTTAGCTGCCTTTTGGAACTGAACAACAAACTCTTTGCCGCCCTTGAATGCAATTCCATACTGAACGCCTTTTACAATAACGGAAATAATTGCTATTGCTACCAATGTGCCAGAAATGGCAAGCGCAATCCTGCGCTTGCCAACAAAATCAAAATTAGGATTTTCAAACCATCTCATGGTATAAAACCTTTACGTTTAGATTAAAAATTTGTTGCAATTAGCCAAAACTAAAAGTCTTGGTTTTGTCACGGGTTAAATAGTCGACTACGACACGGGTGATGATGATGGCGCTGAACAATGATGAAACAATACCGGCCATCAATGTCACAGCGAAGCCTTTAATCGGGCCCATTCCAAAACTGTAGAGAATAATTCCGACAAAGAAAGTTGTGACATTACCATCAATAATCGCGCTCATGGCGTTCTTATAACCACTATCTATAGCAGCATTAAAAGTTTTGCCGAATCGGAGTTCTTCCCGGATACGATCAAAAATCAGCACATTTGCATCCACGGCCATACCAATGGTAAGGACTATACCCGCCATGCCCGGCAAGGTTAGTGTGGCGTGAAAGGCTGCAAGAATCCCAAGGATAAAAAATAGATTGAGAATCAAAGCAAGATCGGCGATAGCACCTCCCGTATGATAATACAATACCATAAATGCAACAACCACGATAAAGGCAAAAAGGATAGAATAAAAGCCGGAGTGAATAGATGCCTCGCCAAGGGTGGCCCCGACGGTGCGTTGCTCAACAATTTTGAGTGGAGCCGGCAATGCACCGGAAAGCAAAATATTTACCAGATCTTTCGCTTCCCCCACATTTTTAAGTCCTGTTATAGATGAACGGCCGCTGGAAATCTTGGTTTGCACAACCGGATATGAATACACATAGCCATCCAAAATAATAGCAACCGGTTTACCAATATTGGCCCCCGTAATTCGTGCCCATTTACGTGCCCCCTCGCTGTTCATCGTCATTGACACTTTGGGCTGATTGGTGGCTTTCGAAAAATTAACACTCGCATCTTCAATGACATTACCCGTCAATTCTACTTGTTTTCGGACGCCAATTAGCCTGAACAGGCCCACCCCGTTTTGATTCTTCTGAAATGGCTGGGCCCCCCACATCAATTGGACATTGCGAGGCATTAGCTTTTGGACGGCCGATTTGCGTAATAAATCATCGACACGTGCGGTATCGTTTGCCGCTGCATACCCAAACACGTAGCGGCTTTGGCCGCGGCCTCCAAAGGAATGCAGAACCTGCAACAGGGGATTATTCGCCGAGGCCTGCGCCTGCGATAAACTATCAGCGGTTGTATCCGTCGTATCACTGGCTTGTTTATTATAATATTGTACAATCCGCCTTTTAGCCGAGTTCAACTGTTGCGGATTCGCAGCGAGACGAAACTGTAATCGCGCCGTTCCCTTCAGCAGCTTGCGCACCCGTTGTTTGTCCGCTACCCCCGGTAATTCCACAGAAATACGGCTACTTCCCAATCGCTCAATGGATGGCTGCGTAACACCATACCGGTCAATTCGTCTTCTAATTATTTGCAGCGCCCTTCCTACCGCTTGTTTACGTTGTTTCTTCAGATACTGCTCAATTTGAGCATTGGAAGAACGCCGGGTAATATTTTCAGATTGCGAGCGGAAATATCGGCTCAATCGCCCATTGGGATACCGCTGATTAAATATTTGCATAAACTCGTTAATGAAGTCGCTGTTATTCTTTTCTGCTATTTGGTGAGCATCATGAACAACGCTATCCAACGTACTGTCTTCGTACTGACCGGCCAGTTCGCGTATAAGTTTTGGGGTACCAACCTGCAGGGTTACATGCATCCCTCCCTGAAGATCAAGGCCCAAAGAAAGCGAATTTTTACGCAATCTTTTCATTTTTTGGGCATGATTTTTTCGGTAGGTTGCCTGCTCGGCCTTCGGTAACCCATTGATATACCGTTTCTGGAGCCAGAAAGAAACAGTCGGCCATAAATAATAAATTGTGATGCCGATGAACACCACAATAAATGCTATTTTTGTTCCATTTTTTTTCATGGTAATACAGTGTATCTACATTGAAATTTCGTTTGAGAATAATTTGCTTACGTACTGAATATCGGCAAGAAAAGAGAAAAAATTACGGTGCGCCGATCGCTATGCCACTTACAAGAGGAGTTACACAATTAAGATCAAAAGCGGGAGAAAAAATAGCCAACTTTTGAATGGCAACAGGCTTTTTAACTATTGGAGAAGCTGCGCCGATGCCGTACGAGATATTATTTAAATACTTAGATGAAATCAGCTGCTTCATGATATAAACCGGCGGCACGGCAGCCATCGCATCACCCGTCTGAAACTGTTTCCACTTAATAAGTAAAATTTGATGAATGGCGTCTGATGTAGCAGCCGGCGGTAATTGAAAGGCATCATTATTTTTGCTGATCATCTTCGAGGCTTGCTCGATAAGCTGATAGGTCGTGATATTCGACTTTTTAAGTGAATCTAACTTCTTTTCAAGCTTACCGGCATGCTTTTTTTGAGCCAATGTTTGCAGCCAATCGGCAAATGCCTTGTTCGACTGAGCAGCATCAGCCGGCTTGATGATTGCCAAAATCACCCCGAAACATAGACAGGTAATCACACAAATTTTAAAAATATATGAACGCAGCATTTTCATAACCGTGTGAAAATAGTCAGAAAGAGGCAATCGGACAAGCGCTATTTTGATAAAAAAGAACTGCCGGTTTTGTGTAATACTTCGTGATAAAACGACTATGCAATCGGCGTTTTTTGAGGCGTATCACCGGCACATATAAAATCAGTCTTTTTAATGTAAATCCGGTTGTTCAAACGTTTCATTTATAAATACCGTTAAATTAATGTTAAATCTAACCTTCAAACCAACGTTACTCTAATGCCTGATTTTCTAAGCATGAACCCCGACCAAACAGCGCTCGTTCTCATTGATCTGCAAAAGGGAATCATCAATATGCCGGTAGCTCCCTATGATTCCTCCACTGTGGTATCCAATGCAGCCCGATTGGCTAAATCATTTCGAGAAAATAATGGACTTGTTGTTTTGGTCCATGTCGGTTCATCAGCCAACGGAGAGGACATGATTGATGTACCGACCGATGCTTCACTGGGTGGCGGCGAACGTCCGGATGACTGGATGGAATTTGCGCCTGAGCTGGGCCCGGGAAATGAGGATGTTATCATTACCAAAAAACAATGGGGTGCTTTTTACGGCACTGATCTTGATCTGCAGTTGCGGCGCCGGGGTATTGATACGCTGGTGATGGGAGGCATAGCTACAAATTTCGGTGTGGAATCAACAGCGCGGGATGCATACGAACGAAATTACGCCCAAATTTTTGCCGAAGATGCCATGACAGATATGAGTGATGAGGCGCATCAATTCGCAGTTGAAAATATCCTGAAACGCATGGGTCGCGTTCGCTCAACGGATGAAGTGATTAAAGCCCTTAGCTAAAATAACCTTTTTGCTTTGTGCTAACTTATTAATCATTCTATGCTATTAAAGAGCCCCAGGCAAAAGGGGCTCCTTAATTTTTATGTTTCTCGTTAGTATTGCCAGCCATTATTGAACAGTATAATTGCTGTTTTCAAATAATTAAAGCTTAAATGCGGTCATTGGTGGTGCGTCCTGCGGTTTGGCGCCCCATTTCTTATTGGGCTGTGGACCCATATTAAATTTAAGCGTACCGCCTTGCATGATATCCTGGTAAGTTATATAAGTCTTGTTATACGGCTTGCCATCCAGCGTCGCGGACTGTATATATTTATTTTTCTTCGAGACATTTTTGGCAATAACCGTAAAGGTTTTGTCACCCTTCAGGTGAACAGTTGCCTTCGGGAATATCGGACTTCCAATTTCAAACGTACCGTTATCCGGATTGACGGGATAAAAACCAAGAGCCGAGAATACATACCAGGCCGACATTTGTCCGCAGTCTTCATTTCCCGGCAAACCGTCTGCCTTATCGGTGTAAAGTGAATCCATTATTGTGCGACTGACCTGCTGGGTTCGCCACGGTGCACCGCCGTAATCATACATAAATGGTACCTGCATGTCCGGCTCATTGCCTTGTACATATTGGCCGATCATACCGCTCATATCCGGAACACCACCTCCTTCAATCTTCGGTGGTTTCTTAAATAAGGTATCCAGCCGGCTGACAAACTGCTGGCGGCCGCCAATCAGTTTTATGAGCTTTGGCACATCCTGCGGTACGTACCAGAGATCCTGCCAGGCATTGGCTTCCGTGTAATTACGCTTCTTTCCGTTGCTGGGTTCAGAATACGGATCAAAGGGTGTAAGCCACTTCCCATTAGCCAGTTTGGGCTGCATAAATCCCGTTTTGGGATTATACACATTCTTGTAGTAGCCTGCCCGCTTGCTATACAGCCGCGCGTCTTTGGTTTTGCCGAGGGCCTTGGCCATCTGGGCGATGCACCAATCGTCATAGGCAAAAGCCAAGGTCTTGGAGACGGATTCACTCACTTTATCAGCTGGTACATATCCATCCTTATTAAAAAGTTTAACGGCCTCGTTCTGCTGGGTAGCACTTTTTTCCATCGCCTTGAGAGCTTCCTGTGCATTATATCCGCGATAGCCTTTAAGGTAGGCATCAACAATGATTGGAATGGAGTGATAGCCGATCATCGTGTTGGTCTCGTTGCCATACAATTCCCAAACCGGCAACAGCCCATTCTGCTGATAGAAAGCAAGCATAAAGTTGACAAAATCATTCACACGGCCGGGCTCAATCAATGTAAACAAGGGGTTTTCAGCCCGGTAGGTATCCCAAATTGAAAACGTACTATAATTGGTAAATCCCCTGGCCGTATGCACTTTTCTGTCCGGACCGCGGTACTGCCCGTTGGTGTCCATATAAAGGGTTGGAGCCAGCATTGTGTGATATAATGCCGAATAGAAAGTGCGGCGGTTTTCTTCACTTCCTCCCTGCACCTTAACGCGGCTCAACTGTTTATTCCACGTCTGCCAGGCCGCCTGTTTAACACCCTTAAAATTCCAGCCGGGAATTTCAGCCGCCAGATTTTGCCTGGCATTGCTAATACTGACCGGCGAGATCGCCACCTTCTGCAACAAAGGTTTGCCCGAGAGCTTTCCAAAGATGAAATATCCGTGCGTATGCGTGCCTTTTGCCTGTTTACGCGAATCATAAACATGTCCTCTGTTGGATATGACAAGCTTTTTGATGGGTTTGTTGAATACCGCTGCAAAATACACCCGCTGATGTCGCGCCCATCCGCTGGAAAATCGATATCCGGTTACCAGCGTATCATTTACCTGGTTGAGGTAAGTACCGGTTGGCTTGTCGCTGTTGCCGTAGGCCAGATTCAACGAAACGCCCACCGTGTCCGATTTATTGAACTGATAGCGATAAAAACCTGCCCGCTTGGTGGCCGTCAGCTCTACGCGGATGCCATTGTTCAATTTCACCGTATAATAACCTGGTTTGCCCGACTGATTTTCAGGCGAATATTGACTGTAAGTTGCACCCTGGGTCGTATCAATATGGCCTCCATTAAACGGCATAAACA
>DASQZL010000388.1:0-2289 GCA_035638715.1 Balneolaceae bacterium | reverse complement strand
TGGCCTCCGGAGTATCAAAGGCATTGGGATTGGATGAAGAGGAAACAGCCAACGCAATCTCAATTGCAGGGACCGCACTGAATGCGCTGAGGGTTACCCGAACAGGTGCTCTTTCAAACTGGAAGGGACTGGCTTATCCGTATACGGCTTTTGGCGGAACACAAGCAGCACTGCTCGCAAAATATGGCATTACCGGGCCACCGGCTGTTTTTGAAGGCAACAAGGGTTTTATGGATTCTATCGCCGGCGAATTTTCAATCAACTGGAAGGAAGAAAATTTGGAACGTGTCACCGATACCATCATTAAAAAATATAACGCTGAAATTCATTCACAATCTTCTATCGAAGGGATGATGGAACTAAAAAGAGACCACGATTTCACGGCCGGCGAAGTCGAGCAAATAGATATAGAAATTTTTGATGTTGCTTACAATATCATCGGAGGCGGTGAAGAAGGCGATAAAACAATTGTGCGGGTGAAGGAAGAAGCTGATCACAGTTTGCAGTATATGGTTTCAGCCGCACTACTCGACGGACAAGTGCTGCCGGCGCAGTATAAACAGGATCGAATTGAGCGTAATGATATACAAACGCTGCTGAAAAAAGTGCATGTATCACCCAGGCAGGACTACAGTGATCGTTTTCCTGATGAAATGCCGGCAAAATTGACGGTTCATCTTAAGAATGGTGAATCCCTGAGTATTGAAAAAAGCGATTATGAAGGCTTCCGCACTCGTCCGATGAGCTGGCAGACGGTAAGCGAGAAATTCGAGAAACTGACTGAATCGTACACTACGCCCGCTATTCGTGAGGATATAATCGCAATTGTCCGGGATTTTGAAAATCATTCTGTTAAAGATTTAATGTGGCTGATGAACCGCGTAAAGTTGCACGCATAGAATTGTAAAGATTAAATCGAAAAATCATAATTAATCAATCATTAATTCATCAAATCACTAAATCTTAAAATAAAATTATTATGACTGACGAAAAAACATTTGACTTTCTGAATAAAAATGAACGCGAATCTAAACCACGGTCAACCGGAGTAACTGAAATAAGAGGACCCTACTATTCAGTCATGGGAAAACGATACTTGCAGGATATCATGGAAACCATGGGCGCTTATGTGGATTCACTAAAATTTTCCGGCGGAGCTTTTTCGCTGATGCCCCGAAAGGCGGTTACAGAGCTGATCGACATTGCCCATGAGCATGACGCGCTGGTTTCTACCGGCGGATTTATGGAATACGTGCTTACCCAGGGCAACGAGGCGGTTAGTAAATATATCGAAACCTGTAAAGATTATGGTTTTGATATTATTGAATTGTCGGCGGGATTTATTACGATCCCCACCGAAGATTGGCTGCGGCTGATTGACAAGGTGCAAGACGCCGGCCTGAAGGCGAAACCCGAAATTGGTATTCAGTTTGGTGCCGGTGGCGATACCGCACGCGGTGAACTGGAGTCGGAAGGTACGCTCGATACGGGTTATGCCATCAAACAAACCAAGCGTTTCGTAGAAGCCGGAGCCTATATGATTCAAATTGAATCGGAAGGGATTACCGAGAATGCTGATCCCTGGCGAACGGATGTTCCGGCTCAATTCATTAACGAAATCGGACTGGAAAAATTGATGTTCGAAGCGGCCGATCCGGATGTGTTTGCCTGGTACATCAAAAACTACGGTCCCGAAGTGAATGTATTTATCGATCACAGCCAGATTGTTCAGTTAGAGACGCTTCGTCGCGGCATCTGGGGCACTAAAAGCCTCTGGGGGCGCGTGTTAACCTATAAAGGTTAATTGGTAACTGTAAACAACCACCAGGGGGTGACCCTTGGTGGTTCTTTAATAGCGGATATGGCCCTTTATAAAAATACAAAACCGTATATCTAATTTGTCACAGTTAATGGATTAATATCGTCGAATGGATACAGTTTTAGGTGATTCCGTTCATAATTTTTTCTCCTTATGAAATCCTCCTTAAAGCATTCGAAAATAAATGGCAGACACGTGTGGGGGCAGGGATATCTGCAACCGAGTGTTAACGACTGGATCGGTATTTTTATAGTGCCGGAAGATTTACTTGGAGATCCTGTTGAAAATTGGGAGTCAACAATTATTAGCTATGAGGGAGCCTTTCTGGGTAAAAAAGACTGGATTAAGGGCAAAGGCAAAGCCAAAATAATATATGCCAAGTCACATAATGAGAAGTATGTGCGCATTCATGTTGAAGGCATTGATGAACCGATCCTGGAGGAAAACAAGATTGCTAAAAAACCGCAATT
>DASQZL010000387.1:0-3316 GCA_035638715.1 Balneolaceae bacterium | reverse complement strand
TTTATTAAACTTCCGAAGTTTAGTAGAGCTATTCAGTAATAGAGGGTTTTGTAAAACCATAAAATTTATCATCTTATGCTTGAGGGGTACCCCCGCAGGAATGAGTTCTCAAACGATGAACTATTCATTTTTTCGTTCTGTAAGTATGAATCGAATCATCATTTAAGATTCTTCATCGCTTTGCTCTTCAGGATGACAGCCGGGTTTTGCAAAGCCCCTCATAAATAGTCTTTATACAATTCTGACAACTAAATGTTTTAATCGCATTTTAAACTCTAACATCCATATAAACTAAAAATTGCCAATTATTAGCGTTTGTATTCTTTCATAATTGGATGTTGAGCGACCCGTCTTCGTACTGCAGATTACAATAGTGGATCTTTTCACTATCATTGAAAATTAATAACAAAATATGCCAGCGGCAGTCGGGTACTTTTTTACTTCGCCTGAAGGCAAAATACGGTAATACTTTTAACGAATAGTCAGGGATTTTTAATTTTTTTATGTTGATCACTTCATTGAATGCATGGTAATATAATTTATATTTGTTACATACGAATATAGTCACTTAAAGAATACTCGTGGCACGATTGCAATCGTGCCACGAATTTATCATTGCATTAGTGCCAAGCATTTTCTAACATTACTAATGTTATAATATGAAAAAATATTTTTCACATATCATCGTGCTGTTGATCGGTATATCCTTTCTGTGGACCGGCTGCAGTACTAAATCCGCCAAGAGCAATAATCCCGACGGTAAGACAAACAAAGATTCGGCCAAAGTTCGTCCCGTGGTCACCTTCGCCACCGCTGACGGCCGGCCGCTGTATCATTACGTAAAAAGCCAGGGCGTGGTAAAAGCCAACAGACAAATTATTCTTAAACCCAAAATCAGCGGGTATGTGCAGACTTCTCACATTATAGATGGCCGGCGGGTGCACCAGGGCGACACGCTAATCACTTTTCAAAAGAAAAAATGGCAGTATGCGGTTCAGGAGGCCAAAAATGAATATGCACAGGCGCAGAGCAAATATAATATCCGGAATAAGATGCGCAAAAGTGATAGCTCACAAGTTGTTCCCCGTGACAGCGCGAAGCAATATGACCGGATGGTACGCATTGTGACCGGGCTGGCCAAAGCGCAGGTCGCATTGAAACAGGCCAAACTCAATCTTTCCTATACGACGATTACCGCACCGTTTTCCGGCTATCTGGCCACAAACAATCGTATAACGGGTGGCACCTATGTTTCAGCGGGTACCAATTTGGGACAGCTGGTCGATATTTCAACCGTGCGCGTGCGTTTTGATGTGCTGGAATCAGAGCTGAACGAAGTGAAAGCCGGCATGGCAGTGAAAGTGACCAGCCCCAGCGGGCAAACGCTGGATGGCACCGTTGCGGCCGTTTCGCCCGTTGTGGATACGAAATCAAAGACGGGCAAAATTACGGCACGTGTGCAAAACAACGGGCGGCTGCTGCATCCGGGCATGACGGTGGACGGGCGTATTCTCGTGCAAAAAGAGAAGGGCAAGGCCCGCATCCCGCGATCGGCTATTCTCTCGCGTGATGGCGGACGCAAGCTGGTGTTCAAGCTCGATTCTAAAAATGATGAAGTAGAGTGGGTGTACGTGCATCCCAAAGCTGAAAACAGCCAGTGGGCTATTGTCGATAATCCGAAAATTTCGCCCGGCGATACGCTCGCCGTAAACAATAATTTTTCACTTAGCCACCTGGAGAAGGTTCAACCCAAAATGCAGGTCTTGCAGCGCCAGGCTGCAGAAGCAAAATAGTGGATGGCAATAATCAAAGCATGGTAGGCCTTTTGAAGAATTTCAAGCTTTTATCAGTAATTATACTGTAAATATGGAAAATAAATTAATTATTGATTTTAATGGATTAAACGGGTGCTGTCTCTAATTTTCTATTCAACTTTATTTATTATGCGATTATCTCGTAATTCTATATTGTTGATTTGTGTTTTGCTCATTATTGTAACCGGTTGCAATAATAAAAACGGCGGCAGTGGCGGGGCTTCCGGAATAAAGGCAGATATTCTCAAAAAACATCATACGCTGAAATCGAATAAAAAATTATTGCTGGGCCTTCCGGTAAAATTGAAGTATGACGATATAACCGATCATCTGTTCATATTAGATGCCAATCAACGAAAAATAATTGAAATCGGTGACAGCAGTAACATTGTGAATGAATTCGGCGGGGAGGGAAAGGGGCCCGGAGAGTCGATCAGGGTTGATAATTTTTTTATCACACAAAAATACCTCTATACCCTGGATGAAACGCAACGTTTAATTAATAAATTCAGCCTTCAGGACGGGCATTATATTTCTTCGCTGAATTATGGCCAGCTTCTGCTGAAGAAAAAAAATTATTCAAAATCGAAAACTCCCCCGCCGCCACGATTTCCATATTATGACAATAATAATCAGCCGTTTGTTACAAACTATGGAACAATATTACTTCCCACCCAAACCGGTGGCAAGCATCTTTATGAAGCTGTCAATTGGAAGGGCAAAAAACTGGCGGATATCGGCGCCATACCCAAGGGGTATAAGGCTGAGAAAAACAAAAATAAATATTGGGCAACTCTCGAAAACAGGAACGTACCTGCTTCGGATCTGGACGAAGCATTTCCCGTAAATGATTGCCAGGATCGTGGGGACATTTATCTGATTTATCCTGCCGTACCCAAGATTGCCAAGTACAGCCTTTCGGGCCAAAAAATATGGGAGCACAAGATTCCGCCTACGCCGGAAGTTGATTCGATTATGATCAATCTAAGTGACTTCGCCAAATTGATAAAAAACCACCCCCAAAATAACGTCGCGCTTATACCCGTAAGAATATATATTGCGGGAAGATGCAGCTCAGATGGTGATTTATACCTTACGACGTACACCCATCCGACACCAAAGCCCAGTAAATTTAACCGGCCGTTGTGGATCCAGCAATTTAGCCCCAAAGGCAAGCTCATTAAGCGTTACAAAACTGGGACCAACATTGAAGAATCCCCTTTTTCGGCTTTTAATTTTAAAAAACACAGGATATTTGTCTCATCATATTATAGTGCTCAGGTAAGAGTTTATCATTTTTGATAATTACTTGTGAAAGAGGCTGCTTAAACAAAGTAGCCAGTCATCTCATGGTAGTGGGCGCATAAAAACTGGTCAACCTTTTAAGCACATTATCTTTTTATATCAGCATAACAGCCCAATCAACTATATATAATGGTGCTTGTTAAAATACGCGTGGATCGGTTGCTGGTGAGGGGGGGCTTGCCGACGCCTATAGTCCC
>DASQZL010000386.1:0-14322 GCA_035638715.1 Balneolaceae bacterium | reverse complement strand
TTTTATTGCTGTTACGCAGAGAATTACAGAGAAAATACCTCTGTGAAACTCTGTGACTTCTCTGGGCTCGCACACCGAAGTGTTTTTTAACACGCAGGTGTGTCGCTCTGTGAAATAACTTCTTTCACAGCCTGGCAATAGGCTTCGCTCGAATGCTCATGTTAATTATCTAAGGATCTAAAAAATTGAAAGGATATATTAGATTGGTAAAAAGAAAAAAATTAATTTGAAAAACTTAGTGACGGGTTCCTAATACTCTATACCTTTTTCCTCTGTATGATCGAACTAATACCCATTATCATTACTATCTTGTTAAGCGGTTTTTTCTCAGGTTCTGAGATCGCGTTTGTTACGGCAAATCGCTTAAAACTGGAGATCGCTTCCCGTAAAGATTCCTGGGCCGGCCGGGTTATGCAACATTTTGCCGACAATCCCGAAACCTTTCTTACCACTACTCTGGTAGGAAATAACATCGTCAATGTGCTCTATGCAACACTTATGACATTATTTTTGGCAGCTCCAATAGACAAGTTAAGCCGGCATTGGTTTGGGGTTGCTCCCTCGGCGGTTACCGTACTTGTCATCCAAACTGTTGTTGCATCGATAATCATCATGATATTTGGGGAAATATTACCCAAAGCGATATTTCGCACTCATGCGGATTGGTGGGTTCGGGTTATCGCTATTCCTCAGCAAATTTGTCATTGGATTCTCAAACCCCTGATCGTAGTTGCCAACGGGGCCTCCGGTCTGATAATTAAAGTTTTTGAGCCTGATTCAGAAAGACCAAATCAATTTTTTCATCGTCAGGACGTGGAGCTGATTTTTAAAGAATTGAGTGATTTCGGTGGTGGAGAGCTTGATAAAGAAGACTCCGAAATTCTTCATAATGTACTCGAACTTTCCGATAAACGGGTGAAAGAATCAATGATCCCCCGCACTGAAATGGTTGGTGTGGAAAAAGGAACCAGTATAGAAGAAACGCTCAAAGTGTTCATCTCGACCGGTTTTTCCAAGCTTCCGGTTTATCAGGAGACTATTGATGATGTTGTAGGAGTGATATTTTCGTATGATATGTTCAAAAACCCTAAGAACCTTACGGAAATCATGCGGCCCATAAAATTGGTCCCCGCTTCTCAGAAATCAAAAGATCTCCTTTCGGAATTTCGCAACTCAAATTTTTCGGTTGCCGTGGTTATTGATGAATACGGCGGTACGGCGGGTATGGTTACTATCGAAGATTTGGTGGAGGAGGTCGTGGGAGATATTCAGGATGAATATGACAGAGAAGAAGATATTGTTGAAAAGATTTCTGCCAAAAGTTATGTGATAAGCGGGAGTGTGGAGATTGAAGATCTTAAGGCTGATTACCCACAAATTCCTTTACCTGATGACTCCGATGAATACGAGACCGTTGCCGGCTATATTATCCATTCACTCGGTCGCATTCCAAAAGTAAATGAGGAGATGGTTATCGACGACTGTAAATTTATCATCAGTAAAGCGACGCCCAGCCAGATTGAAACGGTCAGGCTTATTATCACAGAAGAATGAATAACCCGTTAACAGTTTACAATGAACATTTAACAGCATGCAAAAGGGGTAATACGCAAATAATTCTTGACAGCGTATTGCAATCCCGCCATTTTACCAGTAACCAGTAACCAGTAACCAGTAACCCAACCATGTACCAACACTATCCCCTATGGGCGCAAGAGCTGGCGCAAAAATATTTGAGCCGGACCGTAAACCAGTTCATTTTGCATGGAAATATTCACGATCTGGTTCCCATTGGCGATAAGGCCCCTACTTTTAGCCGGCTAAAAACTTTTTTGGCAGAGAATTTTTTTGGGGCGCGGGATTTTGTGATTTTTTATGACCGTTCGTCCGGCATTTATTTCCGGGATAAAGCGAGCAAAAATGATTTCAAC
Organism: Balneolaceae bacterium; assembly: GCA_035638715.1. Taxonomy (GTDB): domain Bacteria; phylum Bacteroidota; class Rhodothermia; order Balneolales; family Balneolaceae; genus SMO-BIN1. Next base: position 12,391 of record DASQZL010000386.1, on the reverse strand, counting down.
CAGGCGGTAGCGGGCCGTGATTCACTTATTGGGACGAATTATGCGAGTAAGCTGCCGAAAGATCCGGTAGGTGTTTTTTCTCTGCTGGAACAATATTTTCGCATCCGGTTGAATAACAATAAAAGTGCGGCACTCATTATTGATTATGCTGAAACGATCGTGCCGATGAACGAAGCGGGATCAACCGGCAGCGAAGACCGTACTTCGCTCGTATATTTGTCGCGCTGGGCCCGCGACCCGCTTTTCATGGCTTCCGATTTTACGACGATTCTGATTTCTGAGAATTTGGCAGATATCAATAAAACACTGGTGCAGAATCCCTATACGTCAAGCATTAAAATACAAATTCCCGATGAAGGGCAGCGACTGGATTTTATTAATCATGAAATCGATACGCAGGAATTTGAAAAGATATCCGAAGTAAGTAAGGAAGTGGTGGCTCAGCAAACGGCGGGACTCAATTGCATCAACATCCGAAGTATCCTGGCGAATGCCCGCGAGAATAATAAACCGATCACTTTTAACAACCTCTCACGCTCCAAAAAAGAACGCATTGAGGCCGAGGCTTATGGCCTGCTGGAATTCGTAAATGCCCGCTATACGCTGGACGATGTGGCGGGTCATGCAAAGGTGAAAGACCATCTGCGTCATGCCGTAAAGGCACTTAAAAATGGCCGGCGCAATGTGCTGCCCATGGGGTATCTGATTTGTGGCCCGGTGGGAACGGGAAAAACATTCATGGTGAGCTGCTTTTCAAATGAAGTGGGCATCCCGATGGTACGACTTAAAAATTTCCGCAGCCAGTGGCAGGGGGTCACTGAAGGGAATCTCGAAAAAATACTGGAATTACTTAAAGCTATGGCGCCTGTTGCAGTAATGATTGATGAAGCCGACGCCTATTTGGGTAAGCGTGATGCCAGCGGAGACAGCGGCGTATCCAGCCGGGTTTTCTCGCAGATTTCGGCCTTTATGAGCGACACCAGTAATCGCGGTCGTATTATCTGGTTTTTGATGACAGCCCGGCCAGATTTAATGCCGGTGGATCTAAAGCGTCAGGGGCGTGCTGAGGAGCACTTACCGCTTTTTCCGCCTGAGACCAAAGAAGATCGAATAGAGCTTTTTGAGGTCATTAAGCAAAAAACCGGCCTTAAATTGACAGAAGATTATATCCCTGAAACAATCGAAAAAGGAATTAAATCTTTTTCGGGCGCGGATATGGAAGCCGCACTGACGCGGGCAAAATTCCGGGCAGCAGCAAATGGCGATAATGAAGTTACACCGGAAATTCTTGACATCACACTGAATGATTTTCTGCCGCCGACCTATCCCGAAGAGGTCGAACTGCAAACACTGAGTGCCGTGATTGAATGTACTTCACGTGAGTTATTGCCTGAACGCTACCGGCAAATGGATCGCGAAAAAATACTGGCTAAAATGGAAGAGTTAAAATACCGGGTGGAATAAAAGATGCTATAGCGGCATTTTTCACTGTAATAATAAAATTGGCAGGAAATCTTTTTGAAGCCCTGTCTTTATGGGGTGCAGCATATAACGTCGATCACTCCTCAAATATCTTATTAAGGGGGAGTGAAAAACCATTAATGACTTCAGAAATAAGTTTATCAGACGTTTTTAGCTCGTCATTTAATTTGAAAGAGGCCTCTCTCAATACATACTGCTCTGCCTGTTTATTTTCCGGATCAACAATCCAGTATTCCCTGACGCCATGCTTCTCGTACAGTGTTTTTTTGCTTGTTTGATCAATGGTTTTTGTACTTTCAGAAGTAATTTCGATCACAAGATCCGGTGCGGCAACAATATTTTTTTCAGTAATAATGCGCGAGCGCTCCTTTGAGATATACATAAGATCAGGTTGCACTACGTCGGTCATTGAGAGTACAACATCCATTGGGGCAGTAAATATTTCCCCCGAATTGTGTTTCCGTATATAGTCTTCCAATTCATATTCTAATTTACGAGAAATACGTTGATGTAACGTATTTGGAGATGGCGCTATATATAATTTTCCCCCGCTAATTTCATACCGTTTCCCATCGTCCGGTAAGTTTTGGTAATCGTCGTATGTAACCAGTTTGTTTTGAGTAACCATATCTTTGAAGCCTTATTTCTTACAGACTAATCATATAAACAAGTAAAATCAATGAATGATTTTTAGGACCTTGGTGTAAAACAGAAGAAATAAAGAGACATGAAGGAATTTTATTTTTAATATCCCAATTCTTAATGATGAACATGAGATCAACCATAAAATTCAACTAAAAAGTTGAAAATTGAATTTGCATCCATTATCTTGTCGCTCGCAGGAGAATTATGAGTAAAATTTTATGACCGAGAACGAAACAGATACTGAGCAGAAAATTTTTGAGGCGGCATGCCGGATTTTTGAACAAAAAGGTTTTGACGGGGCGCGCATGCAGGAAATTGCGGATGAAGCCGACATCAATAAATCGATGTTGCATTATTATTATCGCAGCAAAGACAAACTGTTTCAAAAAGTATATCAGAAGGAGATGGGCCGGTTCCTGCCGGTCATATTTGATTTGTGGAATGCGGATCTGCCGCTGGATAAAAAGATTAGGGAAGTCGTGGAGGCCTATTATGCCTTCTTAAATGAGAATCCCCGGATAGCACAGTTTGTCATTCATGAGATGAATCAGAATCCTGAGCGATTTCAAGATTTTTTGGCGAAGCTGGATCTGAAAGTCCCGCAAAATTTTAACCGGCAAATTGACAGGGAAATTAAGCAGGAAAATATCAATGAAATTGATCCCCGGCAGTTAATTATTAGTGTCGTTGCATTGACGCATTTTCCGGTTATTGCCCGGACGATGGTTAAGAGCATAAACAATTTTGATGACGAGGCCTTTCAGCAATTTATGGAAGAACGCAAACAGTTTCTTGTTGATTTTATTCTAAATGGTATAAATTATCAAAAGTGATGACGCTGATAGCTGTATTCCTTATTTCATTTTTGCCGTTAAATAATCCGGCTCCATCTGATACGGTAAGCCTGCAATATTGCCAGCAAATGGCTAAGAAAAATTATCCAACGGCTAAAAATATTGCACTTCAAAAGAAAATCACTCGTCTGAATGTCCATATTGCCCGATCGGGATACTTTCCGCAGGTTTCGGTCAGTGGAAAGGCAACTTATCAATCTGAAGTTACAAGTGTTTCTCTTCCGGGAAACCAGGGGCCGCCGCCGGTTAGCAAGGATCAGTATGATGCTTCTGTCAACGTAACACAGAAAATTTTTGATGATGGCAGGGTTGGTGTTCAAAAAGCTCTGAAACGGGCGCAGGGAGCTGAGAATATCGCTTCAACGAAGGTGAAAATGCATCAGATTCGTTCGCAGGTTAACCAGGTTTATTACGGCATTTTGCTATCACAGCAGCAGGCTAAAATTTTACAGCTGAAGACAAAAAATTTGTTGAATCAAATTTCGTCAGTGCGTTCAAAAGTAAAAAACGGCGTTTTGTTACCCAGTCAAAAATATATTTTGCAGGCGGAACTTGCGCAAACGCGCAAGGATTCAGCAAATACTCATTCAAATATTATCGCCGGATATCAGGTACTCAGCGAGTTAATCGGCAAGAAAATCACGCCAAAAACACAGCTAAAAATCCCTTCGGTTGCAGTGAATTATCGTTCTTTGCAGCCGCGACGTCCGGAATACCAGCAGTTCAATAAAAATCAAAAGATACTTGGAGAACAGATCAAGCTGTCAGAGACCCATAAATGGCCGGATGTTTCTGTTTTTGGTACTGGTTCTTATGGGCGGCCGGGATTAAATTTTTTGAACAATAATTTTCACTTTTACTATATCGTCGGCTTGCAGTTGAATTGGAGCTTGTGGGGAGCTTTTAACGGCGGGCGCCAGGCAAAGGCCCTAAAAATACAGCAACAGAAAGTCACGCAGGATAGAAAGGCATTCACACGCCAACTGAACGCCCAGCTTGACCAGATTACCCAGCAGATCGCTTCAATCCGTGATAATATGAAAAGAGATCGAAAAATTGTGAAAGTTCGTCAGAAGATTGTCAAACAAAGCGCCAGCCAGTTAAAAAACGGTGTAATCACCGCCACCGATTATGTCACCCAACTGCGACAGGAAGAACAGGCGAAGCTTTCATTATTTATTAGTAAGGTACAGCTGGCACAGGCCCGGACAAATTACGTGACAACATTGGGAATTCCCATCCAAAAAGTAAATCATTAATAAAAATGAGTGATAACGAGCAAAAAAAGCAGGCGAATGGAACCAGCCGGCAGGATCAAAAAGGTTCCGATGAAAATCGGGGTATCAGTACTACTAAAAAATATATCCTGTATGGGCTCCTCGCCGTGTTAATCATCGGCGGACTCGTTTACGGGTGGCGTTGGTATCAATACGCACAAACTCACGAATCAACGAAAAATGCACATATAGAAGGGCATATTAGTCCGGTGATTCCCCAGGTTAAAGGTTACATTAAGCATATTTATGTGAATGATAATGAGAAGGTCAAAAAGGGCCAACTTCTTGCAACAATCGACAAAAGAGACTACCGGATTGGGGTGAAACAGGCCAAGGCAAATGTAGCAGGGGCAAAAGCCGGGTATCAGGACGCAAAGGCCAATTGGGCAACATCCAAATCACAGAAAAATCAGGCTAAAGTACATTTAAATCAGGCGAAAACAGAATATAAACGGCAAAAGCGTTTGCTAAATGACCATTCTACGACTCAGCAGAAATATGATCAGGCCAAATATACCTATCAGGCGGCCCAGGCGCGGTATGATGTAGCCCGGCAACAGGTAAAAGCGGCGCAGATTAGGTTGAAACAGGCCAAGACGCAGATTGACAAGGCACAATCATCTCTGGAAAACGCGCAACTTCAGCTTTCTTACACTAAGCTGACGGCACCTATTGCCGGACGTGTTTCCAAAAAAAATATCGAAACGGGACAATTCGTAAGCCCGGGAAATTCGGTTATGGCCATTGCGAGTGATGACAGCGTATGGGTGGTTGCGAATTTTAAAGAAGGACAGATCGCAAATATTAAAGCCGGTCAGCCCGTAAAAATAAATGTGGATGCCTATCCCGACACCACCTTTAAAGGGCAGGTGCAGTCGCTGGCCGGCGCTACAGGATCAAAATTTGCTCTTCTCCCACCCGACAATGCCAGTGGCAATTTTGTGAAAGTTGAGCAGCGCATTCCGGTCAAAATTGTATTTACAGGTGGCCGGCCTGTCGGTCCTTCCGGTAAACCGTTAAAACCGGGGATGAACGTTGAACCGACGGTAAATATATCTAAGTAATAAATGGAGGATATAAATTTTTCCTGCACAATTGATCTTGCAATGGCAGGCTTGACATTAGGTACCCGGTTGAAAAATAACGGCTTTAACCAACTGATCGTAAAAGCTAAACATGACTTTGTCATATCGTAGAAAAAAGCCTGAATTTCAGAACTAATAATGACTCCCAGGGATCATCACAAACCGACGGTTGAATACGGCTTCCGGCGGGTGATTATCACCGTCACCGTGATTATCGCCGCATTGCTTGAATTGATTGACACAACCATCGTGAATGTGACCATACCGACAATCCGGGGGAGCATGGGAGCTACGTTGAGCACCATCGGATGGGTGGTAGCCGGTTATACGCTGGCCAATGCCATTGTCGTGCCGATTACGGCCTGGCTTTCGTCTATTTTTGGGCGGCGGACCTATTATGTGGGATCCATCATTCTTTTCACTTTTTCCTCTTTCATGTGCGGACATTCGGGAACCATCCACGAGCTGATTTTTTGGAGGCTTGTGCAGGGAACAGGCGGCGGCGCGCTCATGGCCCTGGCAAATGCCATACTGGTGGAAATTTATCCGGATGAGCTCATCGGTTTTGCCAATGCCATGTTTGGTTTGGGTGTGGTTCTGGGACCAACAATTGGTCCGCTGCTGGGAGGTTACCTGGTACAAAATTATTCCTGGCCCTGGATATTTTATGTGAATATTCCGGTTGGTATATTGGCTGCTCTCTTGTCTTTGATATTTCTCAAAGAGCCCCCTGAAAAAAGGAAAACGGGAAAATTCGACTGGCAGGGGCTTCTGTTTCTGATTATTGGCGTAGGTTCTCTGCAGGTAGTGCTTGAAAAAGGTGCGGATAAAAACTGGTTTCAGACCAATTACATTATTTATATGACCATCACAGCCATCGTTGGTCTCATCGTTTTTGTCTGGTGGGAAATTAAAAAAGCCAAAAATCCAGTCGTGGATTTAACGATATTGAAAACGCGAGAGGTTGCGTTGGGAACGATTTTTCTGTTTATCGTGGGGACTGGTTTATATGCTCGACTTTTTTTATTGCCTCAGTTTGAACAATATTTACTGGGATTTTCAGCTTATCAATCCGGGGTTTCGTTGATTCCCGGCGGTTTGGCGGCTATGATGCTCATGCCCTTTCTTGGTTTAGCACTGCGGAAAGGTGCACCCCCACGCTTGATTTCCGGCTTTGGATTTACAGTCTTTTTTATCAGTTGTTACCTCATCTCTCGTCAAAATCTGCAGTCCGGAGGCGTACTTTTTGGCGATTTCTTTCTACCTATAGCTTTACGAGGGGTTTCCCTGGCCTGCTTGTTCGTCCCATTGCAGACTATTACCCTTTCGAAACTCGAAGGTCCCGATATCGCCCAGGGCACGGGTCTGGCAAATATGGCCCGCCAGCTGGGGGGATCCTTTGGCCTGGCCATGGTTGCTACATTTGTCAATTATCGATCGGCATTTTATCGAAGCGATTTGGTTGATGATATTTCAATGTATAACAGGGCGACCCGTACGCGGGTAAACCATCTGATACATCTCTTTACAAGTCAGGGCTATGGACCGATCAGGGCGGCGCATCAGGCTTACAGCGTGCTGGAAGGCACCGTCGTTCAAAATGTCTTACAGCTAACCTACAGTGATGCCTTTTTCTATATTGGCCTTTTATTTTTGTGTTGTGTTCCGCTATTATTTTTCATCCGCAAGGTTAAAAACGCAGGACCACCCGGGGCTCATTAGTCGTATCGTCAGACAATTTCAGATTATCAAAAGTTTGGTTACTTTATGTGAGCTGTTTTTAGCCAAAGCCAAGTATCCTAAAAATGAATAAAAACCTTGAAGATATCCGCAAAAAGCTCGATCAAACGGATAAAAATATTATCGAAAATCTCGCTCGCCGGCAGCATCTGATTCGTGAAGTCTCCAGCTTAAAAATTGATCAGACGACGAATATCAGGGATGAAGACCGTGAAGAAGAATTACTGAAACGCATCAAAAAACTTGCCCGGCAGGCGGGACTTGATCGTTATTTTGCCGAGCAGATTTTCCGGGATATTATAGATCATTCCGTTCGCTTTCAGCGACACTCACTGGTCGACCATCACAATTTAAAAAGTGATCAGAGTGGTGTGAGCGTGGCTTACCAGGGGACGGATGGTGCCTTCAGCCACCAGGCGGCTTTCCACCATTTTGAGGAACGGTATGATAAACTGGATTGCGTCGGTTTTGATACGTTCGAACAGGCAGCCCGCGCCGTGGAGGAGGGGGAGCTGGATTATGCTATTTTACCGATCGAAAATACTACGGCGGGCTCCATCAACGAAACCTACGACATCCTGGGTGATGGGAAACTGCATATTGTAGGCGAAGAGGTGCTCCGCATCATCCATTGCCTGGTGGCGCTGCAGCAGGTACCGCTTGATCGTATCAAACGTATCATTTCGCATCCGCAGGCACTGGCCCAGTGCAGTCATTTTCTTTCCGGGCTGCATGGCTGCAAGATTGAATCATACGTAGACACGGCTATGGCTGCCAAAAAGGTAGTAGAAGATGATGACCTTTCCCAGGCTGCTATTGCCGGCAGCTATGCCGCGCAGCTGTATGGACTCGAAATTCTTAAGCGTGATATCGCCAATCAATCCGAAAATTTTACGCGTTTTGTGATTGTGAGCCGAAGTGAAATCACCGTTGACCCGCAGATTCCCTGCAAAACCTCGCTGGTGATGACCACTTCGCACGAGAAAGGTTCACTTATCAGTTGCCTGCGGGTACTGGAAGATCACGGAATCAATATGTCCAAGCTTGAATCGCGGCCCAAACCCAACGAACCCTGGAAGTATCTTTTTTATTTGGATATCGAAGCCAATATCGATGACCCGGAAGTCAGTACAGCCCTCTCTGAACTGCGCTCAAAAGCGGATTCACTAACCGTGTTGGGATGCTATCCGTCACAGGTAAAAAATGAGGAAAATTAAATAAGGGACATTTGAGATAAAAAAGAGCAAATAAGTGTCTATTGCTATTAAACAAAGCTGCGCACCAGCCTGCCGGCGCGCTTGCACTGAGAGACACAAAGAAAAACCTCCGTGCAACTCTGTGGCTCCTTTGAGTCCCTCTGTGAAACAGCTTCTTCTACAGTTTGGCAATAAGACTTAGCTCGAACTCAAGTTAAATAAGTCATCCTTTATTGCTTAATGGGTTGTTGCTTTTTACGCTTGGCAACCCCACTTTCGTACGCTGCTTCTTTTACGGCTTTGGCAACATTGTGTACCACCTGTTTATTAAAAACACTTGGTACAATATATTCGGTACCAAGCTCATTTTCATTAATACAATTGGCAATAGCATGAGCCGCAGCGAGTTTCATTGATTCATTAATATCGGTGGCCCGGGCATCCAATGCCCCCCGGAAGAGTCCCGGAAAGGCCAGCACATTATTGATCTGATTTGGATAATCGCTCCGTCCCGTCGCGATGATGGGGACAATATCGTTGATTTCTTCGGGTTGAATCTCGGGTACCGGATTGGCAAGAGCAAAAACGACAGGATCCTCGGCCATTGATTCGACCTGCTCCCGGGAAACCACGTTGGGTCCACTTACCCCAATAAACAAATCAGCGTCATTCATGGCATCGCTGAGTGCCCCCGATTCATTATCGGGATTCGTATTTTCAGCAAGCCACTTTTTGCTGTCATTCAGCTCGGAGAGTCGATCCCTGTTAATGATTCCATGACTATCGCAAACAAGAATGCTTTCGACGCCTGCTTCCCGCAAGATACGCGTAATAGCAATACCGGCCGCCCCGGCACCGACGATGACGATGCGAAGATTTTTCAGTTCTTTATCAACCACTTTTAAGGCGTTTATTGTGGCTGCAAGGGTGACTACGGCCGTTCCGTGTTGATCATCATGAAAGACCGGAATATCCAGCTCTTTTTTAAGGCGCTGTTCAATTTCGAAACACCGCGGAGCCGATATATCCTCCAGGTTTATACCTCCGTAGCCGGGTGACATCCATTTTACGGCGGAAATCACTTCATCCACCTCCTGCGTGTCCAGGCAAATGGGATAAGCGTTGATATCGGCAAATTCTTTGAATAGCATGGCCTTGCCTTCCATCACAGGCATGGCGGCTTCGGGACCGATGTTGCCGAGCCCCAGCACAGCCGAACCGTCACTGACAACAGCTACCGAATTTTTTTTGATGGTAAGGGTATGCACTTTTTCCCTGTCTTCAGCGATAGCGTTACAAACGCGGCCCACGCCCGGCGTGTAAGCCATGGAAAGTGAGTCGCGGGTGTTAACCGGCACTTTATTTTTGATACGAATTTTTCCGCCAAGATGTAGTAGAAAAACACGATCAGAGACATTGCGGACTTTGATGCCCTCAATTTTTTTAACCGCATTTACGATATCGTCCGCGTGATTTTCGTCGCGGGCACTCACTGTGAGGTCGCGCACCTTGTATTTACCTTCAACTTTAACCACATCCACAGCCCCGGGATCTCCTTTTTCTTTTGCGATGGCGTCAAGTACCTTGGCTAACATCCCGGGTTGATTTTCAATATACAAACGCATGGTAAAACTGTAACTCACACTGGGCTGGACTTCACTCATAGAAATAATTTTTTAGTTGAAAATTCATGACTGTAAATTGCGTCAATTTCAATAAATAATAAAGGTTAAATATGATTTACGTCAGATCGAGGTCATAAAATTCGGATCCGTGATAATCTGTTGAAAATAGTATCCGTTTACGGTTCAGCCGTATGCCGGAGCGATTCATTATTAAAAAACCTTTTTAATGTCGGGTTCATTCGCTCGATATGCGAGCCAGCCCAATATACCTGCCCGCAGTTGGGACATTGCGAAAAAGTGTCGTAATAGCGCTTTGTTAATGGCTCGAGCTGGTCAAGCACTTCTTCTTTGGCAACAGGTTGCAGGGGACTATTGCAGTTCGGACACCGGGAAAAAGGCTCTATAGAATCAAAAAGATCAAATCGCCGGATTACTTCAGCCAGTTGTTCGGACGGATCGTCCGATCGCGGTAAATAACCGTATCGCACGGCGTTTCGCATTAACAGCTTTCGGTCGCGGGTCAGTAATATGCGTTGTTCAGCCTCCATTTGTTGAATTAACTCTTCATCTTCTGCATCGTTTCGATAAGTCGCATCAAAGCCAGCCATCCTGAGGTATCCTGCCAGTTTTCCGAGATTTACATCAACTACAAAGCGGGGATCGGGAGGTGTTTCGGGTTGCAGGTAATCAGACGCGGGAGCATCCAAAAAATAAAAAACCGGGTATACGCTGATATATTGATTAGCCGAAATGAGGTAAGAAAAACCCACCCGTTTGCCATCTGCCAAAATAAGATCTACCTCGGTGTGTGGCACGCCGCATCCTTCAATCAAATCTTTAACCGAGGTAGGAGCGGGAATTCGCCGCACAAATTCCTTCCCCTTATGGCTGTTGTACACAAGTTCATTGAGGTCCCCATAAAAGCGAAGTGTTAGGCGAATCATAATGGCTGTAAATTAATCACTTATCAATAATAACGCTACAAAACAAAGTGAAATTCCCCTGTCTTTTAACGCTTCCAGGACTTTGTACCGTATGCCCGCCGGATGAGCATCTTAAAATAAAAAGGAATCTTTATAAGCTATCCGATCAGAGAAGAACATTTACCAAATCACCCAGAACAGCAATAGAATGATGATCAATATCCAGGCGACGATTTGAAGCGTCGTTGACCGGCGGGGGAATTCATACCCGCAGATAGGGCAGACGTCTGCATCGGCATCTACCATCATAGCGCAACCGGGACATTCTTTCTTTTTTTCACTCATAGGCAAGATCTTTTCTGATTTATGAGGTCTCGATGAGCACTTCGCCATTTTTCCAAATCATGGTAAATTCTCCCTTTTTATCGAAATACTCCACACGGCGAATCCATTTATCATCCTGTTCCACACGCACAAATCCCTGCTCGAGCGGGGCCTGTGGATTTAACTCTTTCAATTGATGTGTCAGCGTTGAAAGAGCTTCCTTTTTCTGTATAAAAAGTAACTGCCGGCGGTGATCGAGACGCTCACTTAAATTATTTGTTTTTTCTTTGAGCGAGGTCACCTTTTCCCGCATTTTGCGCAGCGCGTGGGATTCAATCAAATGTTGAACGCGTTGTTTTTGGTTCTGCAGGCGATCCTGAACGACCTGTTCAAGCTGACGGGAGAGATCATCGGTGAACATGCGAATTTCGTTGATATCCGGTGTCGCAACAATTGCAGCCTGTGTTGGCGTTGCAGCGCGCGCATCAGCCACAAAGTCAGAGATACTGAAATCGACTTCATGTCCTACGGCGCTAATGGTCGGTATTTTGCATGCGAAAATTGCGCGGGCTACGGCTTCTTCATTAAAAGGCCAGAGATCCTCCAGCGAGCCGCCGCCGCGACCCACAATTAATAAATCGACGTCCCGTTTATCAGAAAAACGATTGATGGCTCTCACCAATTCCGGGGCTGCATTAACGCCCTGCACGCTGGCGTGTTGAAGCAGAACTGTTGCCAGCGGCCAGCGCCGTTCCATGGTATCCGTGATATCATGAAATGCGGCCCCGGTTGCGGAGGTGATAACCCCGATGCGCCGCGGAAATTGAGGCAGCGATTTTTTGTGGGCATCGTCAAAAAGGCCCTCTTCCTTGAGCTGGGCTTTCAGTTTTTCAAATGCTTCCTGCAGGGCGCCGATACCAGCCTGTTCAACCGACCTGACGATGAGCTGATATTTGCCATGCGGCGGATATACCTGGATATCGCCCCCCACAATCAGCTGCTGTCCATCCGTCAGTTCAACATCCAGCCGGCGGTTCACTCCACGCCAGATAGCGCAGGAAAGCTGGGCATCCTCATCCTTGAGTGTGAAATAGGTATGGCCGCTTCGGCTGGTGGAGGCATTGCTCACTTCCCCTTCAACCCGGATGTCAAGAAAATGTCCTTCGAGCACTGATTTTATTTCACCGGTGAGCTCTGAAACTGAAAGAGTTTGTGGGGTAAATAAATCGGATTGAGGCAT
>DASQZL010000385.1:0-11619 GCA_035638715.1 Balneolaceae bacterium | reverse complement strand
AATAGAAAGAGAATTTGTTTCGTCCTCTTTTCTGGAATCTTTTGCAAAACTGGAATTTTGATACAAGTTCTTAAATGTAGAAACATTTTTTCCACTCATTGCTTAAAGCTGTATCCTGTTCTTGGTTTGAGATCCCTCTCCCGAATACATTCGGGATCGGGATGATAAATAAATTATGCCCCCCTATCTACTATTGTCGTCACAGAAGTCGTTGCGAAAAAGGCTCGTACCGGCTTACACAGCTTAGTCATTCCGAGGATCCCGACGGCGGTCGGGAGGCGAGGAATCTCAAATGTTGCATCAATTCATAACCAAAAATAAAGAATCCCATTTTCTTGGTTTGATAACTTGTGGCGACCAATGTCGATATTCTCTCACCAAATGCCTCGGGATTCATCTCAAGGGATGTCCACGGCCATAATATACTCGGACTGCAAAAACCTAATTAACGTGCATTCGATATAAAAGGTCGGATGGAGATAAAAAGATCAATAAGTATTCTATTGCATTACACAAAGCTGCGCCCCTGCGTGCCAAAGCACTTCAGTGCGCAGGCACTGAAAAAACGCAGAGAATCACTGGGAAAATACCTCTGCGAAACTCTGTGGTTTCTTTGGGCCTGCATACCGAAGTTTTTTAACAGGCAGGCACGTCACTCTGTGGAACGGCTTTTTTCATAGACCGGCATTAAGGCTTCGTTCGACTCACGTTAATTAAAATATCATCCTTTAGGTTTCACCAAAGTTCCGTCCTTAATCGGACCAAACAAGGTCTCTATTTTACCAGTCTTCAGCTCGCGGTTGCTGTTGATGGTTGAGGGCCTTAGCCGCAATCCGCCGTCGATGGAAACAGAATATTTAGCCTTGGTTGTTTTTCCGCCTATAATCGTTTCGACTGAAACGTTGGCATCAGTCTTCTGGCCGGATAGAATTTCAACGCCTCCCAACCCTGGTTTTACATTCACCTTCAGCGGTTTGCGTGCCTTGACGCCTATATTATCGATGGTCATCTTCACACGATCATTCTTAGATCCAAGATTATTCGTTATCACAATATTTGTCGTCTTATCCTTTGGTGATTGAAATTCCATGACCGCAGAAGGAGTCCTTAAGTTGTCAAGGGTCACCTTGAGCTGCTCATCCTTCGATACCGGTGCCGTAAGATGGAACTCGTTCAGCCCGCTCTTCACCGCATACTGGAGCTTACCCTTTTTATTGCCTTTAAACTGGTGACGGATACTTTTGCCCTTCGCTTTCGAAGTGGCGAGTTTTTTAATCGTATCTTTTGCCGATTTACTGAGATTGGCAAGCGCATGGGAATCTTTGGCAATCGATTTTAAATCACGTCCGGATAATGCATTAAAATGCTTTTTATCGGACACCACGGTCTTTAATTTATTACCCGACTTCCCGCTCTTTGCAATATCACCCAATTTGATGTTGGCGGGCAGGCGATTATCCAGTAAAACCGGATTTATTACTTGAAACCTTGAAGCCGTATCTTTGCGAAGATAGACTTCAGAGGCAATACTTCCGGCCCCGCCAAAACCTTTGAATGGCACGATCTTATTCTGCAGCGGTTTTCCCGCTTTAAGTCGGTTGATGGCATCCTTTCCAAAAGCATTCAGATCAACGCCTGACTCATCTTTCAGGCTTTCCGTTTCCGCATCACCCCCGAGAATCAGGATCGTCCCGTTCAATAGAAGCGTGAGGGCATCCCATACAGGCGTACGTGGTTCATCATTCAGCACGCAGTATGGCATGTAATACAGCCGCCCTCCGCTCCATTGACCCCCATGATAACTCATATAGTTAAATGTATTTTGATCCGGATCTATAGTTATATATCGTTCGCATTTTTTAGGCATGGTTACAAAATTCGGATCAAAGATTTTCAGCTTCCACGGTTTGGATGAAGTATCCCATTCGCCGGCCGGTAAAACGGTATGTGGATCACCCGAAAAATCGTAATTCTCCGAGAGGCACAGAACCGGGTAGTCTCCCCGGGCAAAGGCGGCGCGGGTGCTGTGAAAAACTTCCACAGGATCGTGTGTATGGCCAGTAAGGAATTGCGCTACGAACCACCAGATCGCCTCATCTCCCACTTGATATTCATGCTTCACGTTAACTTCTTTAACAATTTCACTCCATTTATGAAAGCGATCGAGGGGCAGGCTCAGCAGGCTGCGGTGTTTCCAGGCATAGATAGCCTCCAGGCTCATGCCAAAACAGTTCCCGCCTGAAGCAATACCCTTGACGACTGCAGAATAGAATAGTTTCCGAAGCCAGTCGGCGGCATCCCACCACTCGGGCTCGGGATCGACGTCGCGGAAACCGTCGGCATATTGACGACGCGTAAGTTGAGCCGTACCGCGGTTTTGTGTCCCTTTGCCCCACCATTTCTGCGACTCACTCAGGGTAGCCAGATTCGTTTTTGTCGGCTGAACGGCCCAGGTCAGTGAATTTACCCAGTGAAACGACCCGGTATTCAGGACACCGCCATTTTCCCGCATGCCCCAGGCATTGGCTGCTTTGAGCGTATGAGAATATGTGCCCATATGAGTTCTTGACCCAAAGGGATCGTCTTCCCAAACGTCAAACGTAACCTTGACATTACTGTGGATGTTGTTCGTGGTTATCGTTAGTGGCAGGTGCTGGTCAATATTATCGATATCGTGATTGCTGTAGTCACCATGGTCCGGGAAGCGCTTGTTGAGAATTCGATGACCGTTTTCATCAACCGTTACCGTGAAATAGAGGTCATTCTGGCCTTCCAGCAATGCTTCTTTCTCCTGCGTATCCAGCCTGCCAATAAAGATTTTGAAAGGCTCGCAGACCAGGCAATTCCTTCCAAACCACAAGATGCTGCCGTTCTGGAAGCTGTTGCAGCGTGCAGGTGCCGGAGCGCCCGGGATGTTTTGTTCATCAGAAGTTGGAAAACCAAGCTGGCCGATAGGGCCTCCCACATCGTTATATTTTTTACGGATACCCCCGTGCACTTCAAATGCCCCGCCTCCGGAGTGCCAGTAGAAAGTGCAATGCTCAAACTCGCTCGATCGCCCAACAGCATGATGATTATGCTGCACATTTTTTTCATTGCTGATCGGGAATCCCCACTTACTGACGCCGCCGGTGGAAAGAAATTTATGGAGAATGGCTCCATGTGCTTCGTATGCCCTCGGGGCACCGGATTTATGATACATCCGTGCGCGTTGAAACTTCTGTTCTCGTCCCCCCGCTATATTGGTCGAAGCTGTAACCGGCAAGCCAATGGCAGAGGCTTCTCCCATGCGTTCGTAATCGATATAGATTTGACCGGTGACGGGCACAGCGCCGGTCGCGCCCGACCAGTACATGCCGCCCCTGTTAAAAAGATTCTTTCGGGATCCGTGGGCAGCCGCATTTTGCTCATCGCTGACCAGATAACCAAGTTGTGATTTGTTGGATAAAGATTTATAAGTGGAATAGATAGCACCATGCATTTCAAATGCAGCCCCGGCATAGTCGGAGTACATAATCAATCCATGAGCGTATGACTGTACATATCCGCCGGCTGCCGAATCGTAGCTTATGGCCCCGCTGACAGGACCCAGATTCAGCCTGTGCTTAATCTCCTCGTGTTTATACGTGATGAACCACTCTGGTGAACTGCGACGTTCATCCAGTAATGCCTCCAGGTGGTCCGGAATGCCATCGAGGATTTGTAAAGCGGCCATACTACCCTGAAAATGGTTGCGGGCGCCATCGGTCCACGTTCCTATAAAAAGTTTCGGATTGGTACCCTTATTAACGGTCCCATTGGGAAACGCCGTGACGGATAGCACGTTGCCGTTGACGGCAATGCCCAGGGTATCCGTGTCATATATCAAGTCAATAAGGTACCATGTCCCTACAGACAGGGTAGTGGTTGAAAATTCGGAAGTGGCCGTGGACCATCCATAATTGGCCGGTTTTACCGAAGCAACTGCTTTGAAATCGCCGCTGCCGGAAACAGGTTGAAGAAAAAGTGAAAACGGGATGGCGTTTGACTCGGCGAGGTTTTGGCGTGCGGTGATTGGTGCATCGAGCTTCACAAGCGTGCGGACGCAGAATTTCTGTTTGTTCAATTTATCGAGCGGCAGATTCACCTGTGCCTTGCCGGCGTTCCCGAAATTGAGCGCCTTCGGATAATCTCCCAGGTCGGTACTTCCCGGCCCCGTAACGACCTCGCAGCCAGTCGCATTGGTGGTCAGCGTTCCATCCGGATTGGAGAGTTGCAAATCGTCAAATGTGTAGTTAATTATTGATGAGCTCATCGTATACCTCTTTATCTTTAAAATTTATTGTTCGCGGTACTCATATTTAGTTTTTTATTCAGCCCTTTAATTTGAAAATGATTAATTTTTCATCCTGATTGGCAAAAATGTTTGGTGACGATCATCTGGCTTGAATTCGGATTTTATGCTAACAAACCATGCCCAGACCAAACGTCAATGCCAACGCCGTCAAGGTTATTCATTTTGATGCAGTTTGAGTCAATATTTCGTATAATAATCTAACAATCATCAAATATTCATTTCGGGTATAGTAAAAAAACGACAAATTGAAAATTTTTTTGTCTGGGATGGGAGAGAAGTGTTTTTGCGGTAATACGGAAGTGGTCAGCCGGTAACCGTGAGATTTCTGGCCTTGGTCAGGACCTATTTGCTTCTGCAGGAATCAGGTCCCAATATCACAAGCAATGGACTGTTGCTGAGGTCGGATATGCATATTCTGTTCGATAAAGGATATATGACTG
This sequence comes from Balneolaceae bacterium, assembly GCA_035638715.1. Lineage (GTDB taxonomy): Bacteria > Bacteroidota > Rhodothermia > Balneolales > Balneolaceae > SMO-BIN1. The sequence continues at coordinate 6,843 of DASQZL010000385.1, read as the reverse complement.
TAACAAATAACTTAAATGTTGAAGTCAGCCGTCGCATCCGGGAAGAATATGAGAATGGGAAAGAATATTTTGCTTTTCATGGCCAAAAGCTATCCCAGATACCCGAATCAGCAAACGAACAACCTTCCCCGGCTTTTTTAGAGTGGCATCAGGAAAATGTGTATAAAACGTGAGTAGCCCAATTGCTTAGCGCAAAAGCTGGCCAAATAACCGGCCAATTGATGATATTTTAGTGTCTAAAATTTATTATAACTCCATGAATATCAATAGATTATCATAGGGTTGTTATCTGGACAGACATACGGCCAATAACCAGCAATGATATCTTATAACTCTATAGTTATTTCCCTGTTTTAAAATAGATCCTAAGCAGCTTGATCATCAGTGAATATCGGTTATCAATCCGGAGTGTCATATACATCTACATCCGAACGTTTTAAAGATGGGATAAATGAAATCAACCTGTCAGCGTTCCGAAGATTTGCGGATCTGACAGCGTTGATGAGAACTTTGAATAGAGCATTCAGAAACCTGCCGAAATGCCAACAGGAGTTGTTTCATTTAATGATAGCATGTAGGTAGCAACAGTATAATCTGCACGGCAATGAAATAACCTGCAAGAAATACTATGACATTTGTTTAGAAAAAATCATAATAATTTATTTTAAAATGGTAAATTGTTAATTAAATTAAATAACAAGAATGCTGGATCGTATAAGATTGTTGAAAACAGCAGAGAGACGAACTTGAATTAAAATAAAGCGTGATAAAATATTATGTCATTATTTGAGAAGATCGGAGAGTCGGCAGGTGGTTTTGCTTTTGGAATCGGAGCGGTTATAGCTGCCCCATTTGTTACAAAGGCCGCACGGCCTGTTGCCAAAGAATTAATAAAGGGAGGTATGTATTTGAGCGACAGAACGAAAGAATATATAGCTGAATCCGGAGAGGAACTGGCGGATCTCATTGCCGAGGCAAAGGCTGAAATGGAAGCTGGCGCTAAAAAAGAAGCGAGCGAATAAATCTTCCCGATCTCTTACAAAGCAATAGGTTTGTTATGTTTGATTTAGAGGGCATTAGTATACCCCACTTTATACCCGGGCGCATCCGAGTTAGAATACAACAGCTTAAAGATAACGACGAGCTTGCTGAAAATATTCGAAACTACACCTCGGAAATGGAATTCGTTGAAAAATTAGAAATAAATACGCTGACTGGAAGTGTACTCATTGAATACGATTCCGGCCAGAAAGAGGAAATAAAAAAGCTTTTCGAACAGGCTAAAAACTTGAATCTGATTCCGGATAAAATTGATATTGACCAGTTTCATGCCATACTCGAAGGCGAAAAGTTAATCAGTGATTTCTCGGAGGATGTCCGGTTTTTTTTTAAAAAGCTGAATGGTGAGATTAAAGAATTTACGGGGAACAGTGTCACCCTTGGAGAACTTATACCGATTGGACTCTTTGGACTTGGACTGAGAAGTCTGCTCCTGGCCGAATCCATCGCAGGTCCGCCGTGGCATACCTACTTTTGGTACGCTTTCAGTACGTTCCTGATTCTCAATCCTTCAACGAAAGATGGAACGAACAAGGACGAAGAACTGCATGCCGCTTCCAGTTAAAGACGATAATGATGCTTAATAGTTTTTATACCCTGTTGATATGTTTACCGAATGTCATGTGCTGCATGAAATTTCCGGGAGAGTCAGGTTCAGGATTCCCGAACTCAGATTTGAACAATCGTTAATAGAAAAGCTCGAATACTATATATCGGAACGGGACGGCATCGATAGTGTACGCATCAACTTGTATTGTTATTCGATCGTCATTTATTACTCGGATGACCAGTGGGATTCCGAATCGCTTGAAAAGCTGATAAAAAATATCTCCCGGGAAAGGTTATCAGCACTTTCTGTAAATGGATCTCTTAACAAATCTGACCCGGACGAAGAGGAAAAATCCAAGTATGATTTGATATTGTCATCCATGGCCGTGCTGACAGGGTGGGCGATTGGCCCGCCGGCGCTCCCGGTTGTGGGCCTTTTTCTGCTTGGCAGCTCGCAACGCATATTCACACGCGCCTTCGATGCCTTAACCCGGCGTAAAAAATTGAATGTAGATGCGCTGGATGCTTCAGCAACCCTGATATTGGCCTTCCAGGGGCAACTTCCTACCGCTGCTTTCATGGTTTGGCTCATTAATCTGGGCGACTATATCCGTTCCCGCACCATGGAATATTCGAAAAAAGCGATTGGAAGTCTGTTTGAATTTGAAAATCGCCAGGCTTGGCTGGTAACCGGAATTACCAAAAAACGAATCTCCCTGGATGAAATCAGCGTGGGTAATCGAATTGTGGTATATACCGGCGAAATGATTCCCGCCGACGGCGTAATATACAGCGGTGCAGCAATGGTCGATCAGCATACACTGACCGGTGAATCGGAACCGGTTGAGAAATCAATTGAGGAGAAAGTATATGCCAGCACGGTGGTCAGGGAAGGAAAAATTTATTTTAAGGTGCAAAACGTCGGAAACCAGACAGAGGCGGCCAAAATTGTGCAAATGATACAAAATGCTCCGACCCATGATACAAGGGTGCAAAATTATGCTGAAGAGTGGGCCGACAAGCTGGTCCCCTACAGCTTTTCTGCCGCTGGCGTTTCCATACTACTTACCGGGGGCACACAGCAGGCGGCTTCCCTGCTTCTCATTGATTATGGCACCGGGATCCGGGTGGTTGCCCCCACTACGGTGCTCTCATCTATGACACGCGCTGCCCGAAATGGTATTCTTATCAAAGGAGGCCGTTATATCGAAAAACTGGCTGAAGTGGATGCGATTATTTTTGATAAAACGGGCACACTGACGCAGGGAAATCCCCGCGTCACGCAGATTATTCCTTATAAAAATGGAAAAATAAAGAATAAACGTGACTTGATGACCATCGTGGCAGCAGCCGAACAGCGATTAAGCCATCCGGTTGCCGAGGCTATTTCTGAGGCGGCAAAATCCATGGAGTTGTCCATTCCCGTTCGTTCAACGAGTGATTATAAGATTGGATACGGTATAGAGGCCGGAATTAATGGTTCAACGGTGCATGTCGGCAGCAAGCGTTATTTTATTGAGAAGAATATTCCGCTGAATGAGCGCGTATTAGAAGACATCGAGCAGGTCGAGAGCCAGGCTGTATCGCCTGTAATCGTTGCCGAGGATCACCAGGTCGTGGGACTTCTTGGTCTGGCTGATCCAATCAGACCCGACGCCCGTGAGATGATATTGCGACTGAAGAGCCTGGGCATAAAAGAAATTGTTATGTTAACCGGCGATCGCGATCATGTGGCAAAACAGGTTGCGGATTCGCTGAATATTGACCGGTATATCTCTGAAGTATTTCCAAAGGAAAAACTACAGTATGTAAAACAATTGCAGAATGAAGGCTATACCGTTGCCGTTGTTGGAGATGGAATTAATGATTCTCCGGCGCTGGCGCAAGCTGATGCGGGTATTGCTGTTGAGGGAGGCACCGATGTAGCCCAGGAGACGGCTCATGTCGTCCTTCACAACAACGAACTCAAAAACATCCCATTGGCCATAGAAATTTCCCGGGATTGCATCCATCTTATCAAACAGAACTGGAATATTATAGCCGTGCCAAATACAATAGCCATCGGAATGACATTATTTGGATTGATCGGTCCGATTGGAGCTACGGTCATCAGCAATGGTTCAGCAATAGCCGCGGGCTTTAATGCGTTGCGACCGTTAATAAAAGACGATCAGCCTAAAAAGAAATTACAAGAGCGCTAATATAGCACGTTCAGCGGCCACTTCAATGGTTTTGGTGAGGATGATCGCAGCCACGCCGGTTGAAGCAGAGGATGGAGGTCGTAGAGCGTCGTGTTTGACCTGCAGTTCGAGACGGCTTTATGCGACAGAATAAGTTTCTCAACCATTGGAACTTTAAACTAATATCCAATTATAAAGTCTCTGTGATCCGGATGTAATTTTTATGTAAATACTATTAAATCATTATTCAATACCATCAATCATGGATAAACAATCAAACACATCAAAGAAAGGGGGCAAAGGCGTAAAATCTGTTCTGGGCACGATAGGCTCCATCGTTTTTGCCCCGCTTGCGCTGCCGGGCGTTCGTATATTGACAAAATCGCTGATCAAGGGAGGTCTCTATGTCACTGGTAAATCCCGGTATTACATCAGGCAGTCAGAAGATCAATGGATTAAACTTTGGGAGGAAGCCCGGGAAGAAGTGAGAGGGTCAAATAAGGATGAAAGGCAGGCGGAGGCCACCTCGAAGAGCGGTTCCTCATTTGCTGAGACGGATTTTGATTCCTGGCATATTGATGAGCTTCATAAATATGCCAGGGAGCTTGATATCAAAGGTCGTTCCAACATGAATAAAGTTGAACTCATCGAGGCGATAAATCGGACACAAGAAGATTAAGAAAGTGATTTTTTCTTATTGAGGTTTTTTAATTTTGTCGGCTGTGCATTTTATTGTATAAAATATTGTTTAAGTAATATTCTATTGATTTAAATAACGGTTTCCCTCATTTAAGAAATAACCATCAATCTTAAGTAAGGAATCGTTAATTTAAGATTCTTCTTATTTGCTTAATTATGTTCTATATTTGCAGCTGTTCACAAAAAATGCACGGGTAATCACAATAGACAAGAAATTTGTTATTTTGTTGGCTTTTCGGCGCCTTTTTTTCCTTCTCCTTTCATCGGCTGGCCCATCGCATGATCATGCGTCACATTAATATGCTGTTTAATAAAAGTCTGCATATTGATAAACTACAAGCAGTTAATTGAAACAAACGCAATTTATTATGAAAAAACGACTGTTACTGACGTTTGCTTTTTTGAGTCTTTTCGGTTTATCAGCCCATGCTCAAAGTTTTCATATTGAATTCAACTACCAGGTCTTTCGCCCGTTTATCCATTTTCGCCTGGAGCTGGGTAATCGCCCGCGTTCTTATTCACCCTACCAGGCTTCATATATGCGCGGATATATGGATGGGGTGGACGGCCGTTATTATGACGACGATTCTTATTATGGCAGCCTGCGGCTGCATCGGGCCTATATTAACGGCTACCGTGACGGCATCCGGGATCGTGAATTGCTGTGCCGCCTTCGCGGAGTACGCCGCCTTCACCATCGACCGTTTGACTATGACGATTATTATGCGCCCTATTATTCCATCCGAATCTGGCTGGACCAGATCAGCTTCAGCTTTCTGCGTGCTCCTGAGCGCCGGCTGCCTCGCCACTGGGGAAGACGGGCACATGCAAGGCTTCGTCATTACCGGCGTCGTTTTAAGGATGATGACCACGAGTGGTCGCATTTTGAAAAACGATATCATCATCATATAAACCATCTTAAGCATATTGCCCGCCATGTTCGCCGACGCAGGAGAAGGGAAGGGGCAAGCCGCATCGGTCATCATCGCAGACGACATGCCCGCGACGGTCGAAATGAACGACGGTTACAACGTTCGGATAATCACCACAAGCATGAGGTCCATCACGAACATCATAGCCGATCGCGACGGGCCGGACATCACAGGCGCCAGCCGAAGGCAAAGGCTGAGCATCATAGTCACCACGCGCATCCGAAAGAACACCGCCATCATCGCCGGCGATCGCGGCAGCCGGTGCATCATCACCATCAGGCAGTAAAACATCACCGGTCCCGCTCACGCTCAAGACATCACCATGCCGCTAAGCGCCACCACAGAAAGCGCAGTCGATCGCATCACCAGCGTCATCACGGGCACCGGTCACATGGGAACGGCCGTGGACACCGGCATCATTAGAACAAAGGGAGATCGTGACAGGGTTCAGAAAAGATGATGTGTAAATGGAAAATACCCACCCTTAGCTGCGCCAAGGCCTCTGTGAGCAGTGCTAAATCCCTCTGGATTGCAACGATTGTCGGAACAAGGTGGCCTTTTTTTAATTATTTTCTCATTATATAAAGTGTCCTCCTTCCTTGTCCGCCATCGGGCCCCTGTGGAACCCGGGTTTTGTTCCACGGGACAGGCGGATAGGGAAGGAGATCAGAGGATGGGTCAACTATTATATTTTATTATCTTGAAATAACATTAAGTTATTAGCAGTCAATAGGTTTCATTTTTTTATAAAAACATTTGAGAAATCCGGCATTAATACATCTATTCTCTCAACCCCTTGCCGCCAAGGATCTTTGGAATATATTTTTCGACCCTTCGCTTCCGGGTTTTGGATTTTTTTGCTCCGGAAAAATACAGAATATACGCGCGTTGGCGGCCTGGGGTTAAGTCTTCAAAAGCCTTTTTCAGCGCAGGGTTTTCATCCAATTTCGTTTGAAATTCCTCGGGAACTGGTTCAGGATTTTTTTCCAAATCCACTTCCAAACCGGCTTTTTCTACTTCAATGGCTTCATCAATATAGGCTTTGAGGACAGGCTCCATCTCAATGATTTCCTGAATACTGGTGAACGAAATCCGGCGTGATACCCGTGAATGTTTCCCGGGTTTTTCGAGGATATTTTTGGGATCATCCAGCAACACTCCTTTGAAAAACATAAGTGCAATGGACTCTTTAAAGGGTTGTATAATTACGATGTTATTCTCCTGAAAGGTGTAACAGGGTTTTCCCCATTTTATCTCTTCGGTCAGCTCACAATCAAGAGCAATTGTTCGCAACTGCTCCATCTCTTTATGCCACTGTTCGGCTTTAGTTAAAAATTTATCAACCTCGGGATTCATTTATTTGTTTTTGTTTAGCTAAAATAAAATGGACTTATATTTGAATATAAAAACAATATAAATATTAT
>DASQZL010000384.1:0-14302 GCA_035638715.1 Balneolaceae bacterium | reverse complement strand
TGCCGGCAATGATGTCTTGTTGATGATGGATTCCGTAACCCGCGTTGCTATGGCTCAGCGGGAGATTGGGCTGGCATCGGGCGAACCACCCACGACTAAGGGGTATACGCCCAGTGTATTTGCGATGCTGCCTAAATTGCTTGAACGCGCCGGCCGCACCAAACAGGGCAGCATAACAGGTCTTTATACCGTATTAGTTGATAACGATGACATGAATGAGCCGATTGCCGATGCCGTACGCTCTATCCTGGACGGTCATATTGTCTTATCACGGTCGCTGGCCCATAAAAATCATTATCCGGCGATTGATGTGTTGGCAAGCGTGTCCCGGATTATGAATAATATTGTTGATGAAGAACATCAGCAACTTTCCCGGCGTGCTCGTGAATTGCTGGCAACCTATCGTGAGGCAGAGGATCTGATTAGCATCGGGGCATATTCGGAGGGGGCTAATCCCAAGGTTGATGAAGCTGTAGCAAAAATCGAAGCTTTAAATGGGTTTTTGAAACAGGGAACTACCATAAATAATGAAAATCGTAATTGTTGGAATGAATTGGAGCAAATTGTATCGGATTCTTAAACAATAGGGTGGTGGTATGAAATTTTCATTCCGCTTTGCTTCTGTGCTAAAAGTTCGCCGATATCAGAAAAGGAAAGAAAAGCAGAAGCTTGGCATGTTACTTAATCAAAAAAGAATGATAGAGCAACAAATTCGTGATTTGAAAAAAAAGTGCCAGCACGCATTTGAGCAGCCTCAAAAGCAGTCTGCACTCGCGAATCGCCAATATTATGCGCAAAAACATAGTCAGCACGAACGGTTGACACAATTAAAAAAGCAGCACAGGGTGCTCGGGAATAAAGTTGAAGAGCAACGAGGAAAGCTGACGGAAGCAGTAAAAAAAATGCGGATGATGGAAAAGCTTAAAAAGCGGGAAAAAAGAGCATTCGTCGAACGGGTTGAACATATGGATCAATTGCAACAAAACGAGATAGCTATACAACGATATAATTCAGATTATTGAAATGGATAAAAAGAAAATTGGAATATGGGCAGGAGAATTTATCGGCTCGTTTGTTGTGCTGCTTGTTCTGGTATATTTCCTCTATCCATATATAAACCCCAAGAAGGCTAAAAAGGTCAGGCAGCAGGAAAAGTCAAAAATTAAACGTGCCACCTTTGCTCCGGGTAAATACAATGTGAATGCAGTTGACAGCCTGAATGATCAAATTAAATTACAGAAAGGAATCATTGACTCGCTGAAAAAAAGAACCGGACAAAAACAGCAGGTTATTGATTCTTTGACTCACTTGTTGAAAGATGTAAGAACCTCGATGAAAAAAGTATCCAAACAACAGCATAATGATTCGGTAGCGGTTAAAAAAGCTTCGCAATCGCTATTGCGGCTGGACCAAAATTCACTGGGTCCGATCGTCAATTTACTGGATGATAGTAAGCTTGTAAACCTATACAAGAAAGCCAACAGTCGGCAGCGCGAAAAATTGCTTAAATCACTTCAGCCCAAGAAAGCGGCAGAAATTTTAAAGAAGGTAATGTGACAGATATGAAAACACTTTTAACAAAAATAATGGCTGGCAGTAAATCAGGGAAGGGTAAAAAAAGTGGATCAGCTTCTTCTTCGACGCACTCGGCAAAAAAAGCCGTTTGGACAGAGGGGAAATGTTTTCCTGGAATTATAGCTATACTTCTCAATAACGGGAAAGATGCTAAATCTGCTGGCAAGTCTACCGCTTCAACTTTTTCGAAATTAAATCTTTTAGAGCAAGCTGATAAAGCTCAAAAAGGCGGCAAAAAGAAGGGAACTACAAAGGGTAAATCATCAGGCAAAAAGATTATTTCATCATCTCTGGTTGCGATCGAGCTACAACTGAAAAAAGAAATTGCCAAAATGACCGGCAAAAAGGTCCAGCTATCCAAGTCTAAAAAAACGTCAGATAGTTCAGGGCAGACGCATCAACACTCAAAAAACAAGACTCCGGATGTAAAGGAGGCGACGATAAAACAAAAATCCCCGGTCCCGGTATCTGGCAAAGCCAACAGCAAGGAAAAGGCATCAAAGAATTCTAAAAATTCGGATAAAAAGAAAGGTTCAACGAAAACGAATGATGGACTTTCGACTTCCTTGAAAAAACGTCTTGAAGAAGAAAAAATCTTATCGAAGTCAGGTGGAAAGAAAGTCTCTGCAAAGAAAAAGCCGACATCAAAAACAAAAGGTAAAACTGCTTCAATCTTCAAGAAAATGGAGTCCGGGAATGCCCCATCAAAACAGAAGCATTCCATTTTGAAAGGCGACCAACTCAAAAAGCAGGCTTCGAAGTTGCATCACCATACCCAATCGAAACAAGCACCCAGCCCAAAAATCAGTCATGCCGGGACGAATAAAAAACCGAAGCTATCTGCTTTGAATAGTTTTAAAAAGCAATTAGGGAAAACTGGACACAAAACCGAGAGTCAAACAATTAAGCAAACGGTATCGAAAGCCGGGCAAAAGGGCAGCCCGAAAGGCCAGCAGGCAGCGGCGTCCCGACCTGTTCATAATAAAGCGTCCGCTGACCAAAAAGCCACCGCCAATAAGGGGCCTCTGCCTGGAAAGGCGATTAAAAATCAATCATCAAAAAAGGTTGATTTAAAAATGGATATGAATACATCCGGCAAGTTTAAAGGCAAGTCAAAAAAATCATCAACGGGAGGAGCACAGGCAAGTCAGTTGAATACGAGCCAACTTACAGAGGCTGCCGGACGAAAAACATTCAGCCGGCAGCTGGCGCAGCAGGTGAGTCAACAGCATTTTAGCCAACAAACGCAGTCGGCGTCCAGGCAAGCCTCGGTATGGAAACACCATCGACTGTTGTTAAATGATGGAAAAACGATTCACATAGCATCGCGAAATTCAAACGGCGCGTTGCAGCTGCAGCTTAATGCCGGCAATGGTCAGCTCGGGAAGATACTTCACCAGCATTTACAGGAAATTCAACAGCATCTGCAGGAACAGTTGAATATCGATATCAATCTGCAGTTACAGGATTTCGGCGGGCAACAGCAAGAGCGTCAATCAGAGGCAACATCAACAAAGAAATCAAAGGATAAATCAAAAACGACTGAAAAGGCTACGGTCGTTAATACCGGTAATACAGAAGAATCGAGACAAGTGCGGTATTTAGGATTTAATCAAAACGAATGGACAGCTTAAAACAATCAATCATATGAATATATCAAATATAGCAGCAGCGGCTTCAAAACAGGCACAAAATCAAAATAAGACAGGCCAGGCAGGAAATAGTACGCTGGGTAAAAATGGATTTTTAAAGTTGTTGGTGGCTCAAATGAGAAATCAAAATCCCACCAATCCCATGAGTGGAACGAAATTCGCAACACAATTGGCCCAGTTCAACTCGGTGGAGCAGTTGATAAACCTCAATAATGGAATGTCAAAACTCACCAATAGCCAGCAATCCATGAGTCGCAGTCTGAGTAATACCATGGCGGCTTCTCTTGCCGGCAAAAATATTAAGGCTATAAGCGACAAAATTCATTTGCAACATGGAAAAGATTGCAAAATACCTTTTGAGCTTAATCATGTAGCAAGTCAGGCAACAATAATGATTAAGGATTCTTCCGGAAATACAGTGCGAAAGGTGCAATTAAAAAATCTTTCGTCCGGGGATCACACCTGGACCTGGAATGGGAAATCGAATGACGGAAGCAGCGTACCGGCTGGCAACTATTCCGTCAAGGTTAATGCTAAAAATGGCAGCAGCAAGGTCAGTGCTCTCACATACCAGCAGGGCAAGGCCGAAAAAGTGCGGTACACCCAAAACGGGGTGGAGCTTATGGTAAATGGAGTGGCAATTCCGCTTGGTAAAGTTAAGGAAATCGGTATTTGAGATGAATATTCAGCATTTAACAGGTCGTGTTGATCCCAATAAGGCGCCTCAAAAACAAAGTGATCGTGCTTCGGTTCCCCAAACTCCGGGGGACGCATCTTTCAAAGAGGTGCTGCAAAATCAGAACGATTTACAGTTCTCAGGGCACGCCCTGCAGCGCCTGAAAGATCGTTCCATAACCATGAATAAGCGCGATATGAAGCGCCTGAAAGATGCGGTGACACGCGCCGAAAAAAAAGGCGGAAGGGATTCATTAGTGATGGATGGTGATCGGGCTTTTTTGGTGAATATTCCCAACAAAAAAGTGATTACTGCTGTGGACATGATGGAGTTGCGTGATAAGGTATTTACTAACATTGACAGTACGGTACTAACTAAAAAGTATGGTAGTCATTAGAAGGTTTTAAAATTAATGCTGCTTGTTCCTGAGCATCTTTTTTGGATCGTGCGTCCATAAAGATCCGCGGGATCAGGTTAGAAAGGACGGCATCTTAAAAGCTTCTAATAACTAACAATAACCAGAGGGCCGGACCCGTCAGGGAGGCCTGCAGGCAGCCAACCGACAGCGGCTGCCACCAAAACAACAAGAGGTATATTTATGTCATTAATGAAATCGTTAAACTCTGGAGTAAGCGGGCTTCGCGCTTTCCAAAATAAAATGGATGTGATAGGTAATAATATTTCTAACGTTGACACGCCGGGCTTTAAGGCTTCGAATGTATCGTTTGAAAATATGCTCAGTCAGTCCATTGGGTCGGGAGGTGGTTCAGCCTCAGCCCCCACCAATAGTGCACAAGTCGGCCTGGGAGTGCAAATTGCTTCTATCGAGAAGGATTTTAGCAACGGCAGTTTCCAGACTACCGGCAAAAAGACAGATCTCGGCATCAAAGGCAATGGCTTTTTTGTCGTTTCCAACGGACAACAAAATTATCTTACCAGAGCCGGTAATTTTGCTTTTAACAAGGATGGATATCTGGTGACCCAAAATGGCGATAAAGTGCAGGGATTTAATGCGAACAAGAACGGAAAGATATCAACCAGTGGCACAACAAATGATATCCATTTAGACTTCAGCAAAGTTTTACAGCCGAAGGCAACCAGCAACGTGAATGTCGCCGGAAATTTGAATGCAAACACCAGCAAAACACAGGTTTCTCAGGCGCAGCTTGCCTTTACCACGAAAAGCGGATCGGTTGCTTCGGGAAGTACAAAGCTGAATAATCTTTCGCAAACCTCAACGAATCTTGTTACCGGTGATAAGATTAATTTTAACGTAACCCTAAACAATGGGACGTCTAAAACCCTTACTTATAATTATAATAGCGGAGATACGCTCAATAATATGTTGAGTTCTCTTAATTCGCAATTGGGATCGAGCCAGGGAACATTCAGCCTCGTCGATGGGCTTATGGTTTTGCGATCTGCTAATCCCGGCGGCAGTCAGCTCAATGTAAATAGCACCAGCGTAAGTGGAACGGGTTCTATAAATATTCCCAGTTTTCAGGTTACCCAGCAGGGACAGACCAATAGTCACAGCATCAGTTCAACGGTGTATGATAATTTGGGGCAAGCACACAAGCTGGTACTCAAACTCACGCAGACTAACAATAATACCTGGAATTATAAAGCCAATTTTCTTAATGGTGAAAAGATAACAAGCGGAGGGACCGGTACAATCAATTTTGATAAAACAGGCTCTTTGAGTAGTAGCAATACGCTTAATCTGAGTTTTAATCCCGGCAATGGCGCCAAATCGCAAACGTTCAATATTAATTTGGGTAATCCCACTTCAGGTTCTCGGCTTACGCAGTTTGCGGGTTCTAATTCGGCCAAGGTGACCTCTCAGGATGGTTATAAGCAAGGTGAACTTACCGATTATAGTATCGATGGCGATGGCAATATCAATGGAAAATTTAGTAACGGGCGTACAAAAAAGCTCGCGCAGATTGCCATTGGCACAGTAAGCAACAAGGACGGCCTTGATTCAAAAGGTAATAATCTTTACAGCAGAACAGAAAAGTCCGGTGCAATAAACACAAAAACGGCTTCAGAGTTATCGAGCACAAGTTTGAAGTCGGGCGTACTGGAAGGGTCGAACGTGGATCTGGCTCGTCAATTTACTAATATGATTAGTACTCAGCGTGCTTATCAGGCGAATGCACGTGTGATAACAACATCAGATAAATTATCGCAGCAGGTCGTAAATTTAGTGCGCTGATTTATTTATGATGCCTTAAATTTTCTGTCGCAGACACTTAAGAAATCGGGTTCTGTTCCGATAATAAAAAGGAACAGAACCCTTTTTTAATAGAAAGTAATTTTAGGTGGATAAGTCAACAGTTTTTGGTTTAATAGGAGGATTTGTACTGGTATTGGGTGCAATTCTTCTAAAAGGAAATCTGTATATATTTATAAGTTTGTCGTCAATGATAATTGTTGTGGGGGGAGTGTTTTCATCCTCTGTGGTAACGTACAGTTTCAGCGATGTACAGTATACCATATCCCTGCTTTTCGATACGCTTAAGCAAACACAAACGGATCTTCGAACAGATATCGAAATAATGAATATGTTTGCCCGCAAAGCACGGCGTGATGGATTACTTTCATTGGAGGAAGATATAGAAAAAATTGAGGAACCTTTTTTACGTGCAGGGTTGCAATTTGTAGTGGACGGCATTGAAAAGGAAACGATGCTGAAAATATTAGACGACCAACTCAAAACTGCTGAGCGCCGGTTGGATAAAAGTGTAAACATATTAGCAAAAATGGGAGAGTATGCTCCTGCTTTTGGAATGATTGGGACTGTCATTGGCCTGATATTAATGCTTCAAAATATCCAAAATCCGGATGCGCTCGGGGCAGGCCTGTCGGTAGCTTTGCTGACAACATTGTACGGTACGATCCTTGCTAATATGGTTTTCTTACCGCTTTCGGGAAAACTTAATCACTTGGGTGAGCAGCAATTAGTCCGGAAGCAAATGTTTCAGTCGGCTATTATCTCGCTTATTGACGAAGAGAATCCGCGCATTATGGAAAACAAAATGCTCAATTTCGTTTCTCCGGCCAAACGAACAGAATATATGGCTTACTATGAATCGAATAGCTTTAATAAAGAACGTGAAGAAAAAATTTATAATCACTGGAAAGAATTACAATATGAATCATGGCAGAATCTGAATCTGGCTCTGGAAACTGGCTGATGACCTATGCTGATTTCATCACGCTAATGATGATCTTTTTTATCGTACTGTACACCTTCACTCCCGGTGTACAAAAGCAGAAGTTTGATGCTATTATCGGGGCATTTAAAAAATCAAAAGGTGTACTTCAGCATGAATCGACGGTTAGTGATAACCAAACTCCGCATTTGAAGAGATACAGAAAGCAAAATTGGAAAGAACTAAACAAACTGATAAAAAAAAGACACCTCGAAAATCAAATTCACTTTAAAGTTCTAAATAATGGAGTAAGTATAACGCTGGGAGAACCAGTTACTTTTAAGACCTATTCAGCCAGGCTAACCCCTGAGGCCAAAAATATTCTACAGGTTATTGCATATTCGATTCAAAAATATTCTCGTGAAACGTTAAAAAAGGTTAAGGTTTTTGGAAATACGGATAACCGGCCTGTGGCAAAAAATGCAGCAAAGTATCCTTCTAACTGGTCGCTGGGAGCAGCACGAGCTATTAGTGTCGTTAAATTATTGCTAAAGGATAGCGCTATACCCGCTAAAAAATTGGAAGTAATAAGCTACGGTCAATATCATCCGGTGGCCAGCAATAAGACCAAAGAAGGAAGACGAAAAAATCGACGGGTGAGAATTTTTGTCCAGTATCCCAAAATTAATAGTCATAAAGCAGCAAAAGATTCTTTAAAACATAAGCTTAGAAATAAATGAAGTGTTATTGTTATGCCTGAACAACCAGAATTAGCAGATGAGACCGCCCGCGAAGAAGAAAAAAATGATAGTAAATCATTTGGTAAATTCGGAAAGATGGGAAAAATTTTCCTTCTGACAGGAATAGTTTTGATCCAGGCGGGCGCGGCTTATGCCGTTATAAATATTTATTATCCCAAAATAAATAAAGTTGCTTCCTCTCTTACTTCGAGTAGTACCGTTTTTTACCAGTTCAAAGATGTGGTTATAAATCCTGCAGGAACGAATGGGCGACGCTATCTAATCTTCTCGTTGGCGGTTAAATTGGACAATCAGGATGCTAAAAGCACACTTGACAAAAAGAAGGCCGAAGCTAAAGACCGAATCATGGCACTTGTTTCGCAGTATACCGCATCCGAACTTAACTCCCTGAAAAAGCGAAACAAGATTAAGGAAAAGCTTGGCATTTTAATCGACAAAGTGATAGGAAAAAAATCGGTACGGAATTTGTTCTTTACTAAGTATGTACTGCAGTAAAGAATATATGAAATGCCATGGGAAATCAAGTAGTCTTAAGTAAGGGAAAAAGAAAACCTGCTGATAAAGAATACAATATAAAAAAATACGATTTTCAACAGCCCAAACTGGTCAGTAAAGGGATCATGCGGGGATTGCATAAGATTCATAATCTTTTTTCCCGCCAGACAAAAAGAATTCTTGCTAACGCGCTCAATCTTGAAATAGAGACGACACTGGAGAATATAGAACAGGTTCTTTTTGCTGAGTTCCTGACTTCACTGGAAACCCCCACCGCTCTTTTTCTTTTTAACATTGAGGAATTTGGAGAATGGGCGCTCTTACAAATTGATCCTTCCTTTTGTGTTTATTTTGTTGAACATCAAAGTGGTGGGCGGCCGGAGGAATTCCGGGAGCGACGTAGTTTGACTAATATTGAAGAACGCGTCGTAGGGCGGATCATTGATAAGCTTTTAAACGAACTTGCGCATTTATGGTCGCCCTATATTGACATGACCATATTACATCATGCCTACGAAAGTAAGCCAACTAATGTCCGTTCATCGTCTCACATTCCGGGCATTAAAGTCAGTTTTAAGTTGGAGGTGGAACAGATGGAAACTTCTTTTCAAATCTGCTATCCATATGTGACGCTCAAAGAGAAGTTAACGGATTCATTTGGAGTTTTAAATGAAGATAACAACAAGGAGTCGCTTTCATCTAATGAGCGTAAGCAGTTAAAAAAAGAAATGAAAAGCATCAATGTAACTGCTCAGGCTATATTAGGGGAGAAGAAGGTTCCGATTAGGAAAATACAAAATTTAAGTGAAGGGGATTTGATTAAATTAGATCAACACATAAACAACCCACTAAGTATAAAGGTGAATAAAAAGTTGAAGTTTAAGGGGTATCCGGGAGTGCAAAACGGCAAAAAAGCTGTGAAAATATTTGATGTTTTAGCAGCGATAAAATAAAAGATATCTAAGATGAATCTTGAACAATGGAAATATGCCCTGGACATCCAGCTTGCAGGGCTACAACAAATATTAAAAAATGTTACGGAGCATGACTATGTAATTGAAATTGAGGATGCGAAGTTTGATAACACCGAGGAAGCCGAACAGCAAATAAAAAAAGCGGGAATAATTGTTCGGTTTGTCGAAAAAGAATTTCAGTCAGAAATCTCTTTGGGATTTACTGATGATTGGGGCGATTTTTTAGCAACCCATCTACTTGATAAGCCCTCTGAGGCGGAACGGAGGGGCAAAGATTTAGTGGCCCAATTGGGAAATGATTTTATGAAAATGATCGCTTCATCTTTAGCCGAATCCGATATCGAGGTTGATGTCGTTAAGACTGATGAAATTTTTGATGGACAAGTGAAGGACCGGTTCAATCATCAGGAATATTATTTAGCGCACTTAAATGCTACGCTCGAGAAGGAAGAAGATGCAATTGAGGAAAAGTTTTCTTCCCTTGGATTGAAGGTGGCCATATCTAATCCTGATGAAAATAAGTTTGCTGAATGTGAGGAAAAAATTGATCAAAATAATCCCTTGATCGACGGCCGATATTCGAAATTTATGAAGCGCTATGCATACCAAATTGAATGGACGAAAAAAGATAACCTGAATGATTTTGGTAGCAGTATCTCGATGCAGGGACAGAAGGTAGAGTTTGAGGATTTCGGCCAATCTGACTCGGTGAACAATCATCGTGAGATACGAAACATTGATATGCTAAAAAATATCGAGATGAATGTTTCTGTCGAGCTTGGTCGACGGAAAATGCCGCTCGGAAAAATACTTAAATTAACGAAGGGCTCTATTATTGAGCTGGAGAAACTGGCCGGAGAGCCGGTTGAAATCTTGGTGAACGGACGTAAAATAGCGCAGGGCGATGTGGTGGTTGTTGATGAACATTTCGGTGTACGTATTTCCAATTTGCTGGCCTCCCAAAAACACATTCGAGAGTTGCAATGATAGATTGGGAAAGCTTCAAAAATCAGATGCAGACTAATCCGGGCAAGATGTTGAAGTCCGTAATGCTTCTGGCCGGTTGTCTGTTACTCATTTGGATTCTGGTAATGATTGAAAGTGGTTCCCCGACGAAGCAAACCGTTCACATCCACAAATCAGGCCGGTTAGACAGCCTGAATATGTACTCCGGTCGGAATCCAACTAATTCTTCCTCCACAACTCAGGGACAGAGGATGATGAATAACAATTCGGGGTCTGGCTATTATTTGTTGCTCCCGACGGCGCTGGTTTTTCTTGTTTTGTTGGGTGGGGTTTGGTATTGGCTTCGTTCAAGGCAAACAAATACTTCAGGTAACTTGACCGGTGATATATTTACCACAATCGCTTCCCAAAAGATTCCAGGCGGCCAGCAATTGCTCGTCATAAAAATAAATGGCGAGTATTGGGTGATGGCAACGGGGGGAGGCCAGGGGACGGAGTTGCTGCATCGTTATTCTTCAGAAGAATGGAAGACGCTCGAACGGCGCCCTATGAAAGGAGACGAAGAAAAAACGTTTTGGCAAACACTGAAGGAAAAGGCATCTCAGAAGAAAGATAACGGGGGAGATATATAATGTGGTACAGAAGCTTTTTGTCAAAAAGAAAAATAATAAAGCGCATATTTATTTTTAGTCTTTTTATTTTGATGGCAGCGCCTGTTGCCAACGCGCAGAGTGCGACTTCCGGATCAGGTTCTTCAGGCGGGGGATTACCGAGCATCAGCATTAACGTAGGCAATTCCCAGAAAGGCAAAAGTTATTCACTGGCCATCCAGGCTCTGGTTATTCTCACTATTTTATCGTTTGGACCGGCTATCGTAACAATGATGACCAGTTTTACCCGGCTGGTAGTGGTCTTTTTCTTTCTGCGGATGGGGCTTGGCACGCAACAATCTCCGCCGAATAAAGTACTGGTAGGGTTAGCTATATTTCTTACGATTTTTATTATGGCTCCTACCTTTAATAAAATAAATAAACAAGCTATTCAGCCCTATTTAAACAATACAATCAATCAAACGCAAGCACTTAAAAAAGCCAGTACCCCACTTAAAAAATTTATGGTAAGACAGACAAGAAAAAAGGATTTGTTGCTTTTTATGGATATGGGGCACGTGCCGAGTGTTAAACAAGTGCAGAAAATTCCTTTTTATGTAGTGGTGCCCGCTTATATAATCAGCGAACTACGTATCGCCTTTCAAATAGGGTTTATGATATATCTGCCTTTTATGGTTATAGATTTGGTTGTTGCCTCTGTTTTGCTTTCTATGGGGATCATGTTTTTGCCCCCTGTGCTGGTATCACTGCCTTTTAAAATACTTGTTTTTGTACTTACGGACGGGTGGTATTTGCTCGTTCAATCTTTGGTGAAAAGTTTTCATTAATCTAAAGAAGGAGGTCGGTTATGAATATTGAAACGGGACTTTACTGGCTGCAAGAGGCGCTAAAAGCTATTGTCGTTCTTGCAGGCCCTGTTCTTATTGGAGCCTTGGTTGTTGGATTGTGTATTGCAATTTTTCAGGCTGTAACGTCTATACAGGAGATGACGCTAACATACATCCCCAAAATGATTGCTGTGGCCGTTATCCTTTTCTTTATTTTTGGTTTTATGCTTCAATATGCCGTTGATTTTACCCAGCGTATCCTGTTATTCATTCCGGCGATTGCCCATTGACCGTTAAAAAAACATGCCCGTTTTCAGTGTCTCCTTCATCCTTTCGGTATTTTTAATTTTTGTGCGGGTAGCTGCACTCATCGGCACTGCACCATACTTTTCGAATGGGGCGTTCCCGATGCGGGTAAAAGCATTTTTGGCGATTGCATTGTCTATCGCCCTTTTTCCGACAATACCTGCTCAATCTGTTCACCTTCCTTATAATACCCATGTTCTGCAGGTACTTGTTCTTATTTTGAAAGAATTGCTGGTAGGGGCTGCAATGGGGCTGACGGGGCAAATTATATTTGGGGGAATTGAAATGGCAGGTGCGTTGATGAGTTTAAATGTCGGGCTCAGCTTCGTCAACGTGGTAGATCCGGTAAGGAAGGGGCAAAAACCTATTATCGGGCAGCTGTTTGGACTGCTGGCTATTTTTGTATTTCTGGGCATTGGCGGTGATACTTACTACATTCGCGCTCTGGCCAAAAGTTTCAGCATTGTCCCTGTTGGTTCCGCAAATATTGCCGCTTCAGTGCCGGTGTTTATTAAAATGGCAACATATCTGTTTATTGTAGGTGTACAAATGGCAGCTCCTTTTATCATTGTTTTGTTCCTGCTTGACGTTTGCCTTGCTATATTCGCGCGCGTCATGCCTCAGGCAAACATATTTTTTATTGCACTTCCCTTGAAACTTGGTGTAGGTATAATATTATTATTGTTGATTCTGCCTTACACGCCTGCAGCCTTCCGGCATTTTTTCCATCAGTTATGGAATTATTTGTCTGCTATATTGCATGCTCTTGGTTAGTCTCCTGAGTTTAAATGACTACTTGTCATTTATTAAGAGGGCTTTGCAATACTAAAGATTTAGTCATTCCGAGGATTCCGACAGCCGTCGTAAGACGAGGAATCTCAAATGTGGTTCCTGATAATCCCTTTTCAACGATGACAAACGGTATTATCGCTTGAGACCCCTCTCCGCCAGCCCCGTGGAATCCCGCCTGCCGGGGCCACGTTGTGGCATTCCACAGGGCCAGTCGGGCGGATCGGGATGACATATGGGGTTCTGCAAAGGCCTCTATGATTGTTTTTTAGCCGACCCTTCGGACTGTTTTTTATACTTTTCCACGATTTTTTTAATGTGTTGATAGTCGCGCTTGGGTCCGTGGCTGCCCATGGATTTTTTAATGAATTTTCCTTTGGGATTAATAAAAATCTTATATGGAATGCCACGGATATGCAGCTTCGTGTGGAGACTATCCGTATCCATCAGGTAAGTTAAATCATAATGATGTTTGCCAACGAATGACTGTACATCTTTTTTAGTATCCGTAAAGCCGGGCGTTACGGCCAAAATTTTAAGAGTGTTCGGGTATTGTTTTTGTAATTTACTTAAAGTGGGCAGGCTTTTTACGCACGGCTTGCACCACGTTGCCCAAAAGTCTATCAAAACGATTTTACCTTTGAAATCAGATACAGAGACTTTTTTTCCGTTAAGAGCGGTAAAACTGGCCTGCTGTACATATTGAGCGGTCGTTTTTTTGGCTGTTTTAGACTTTGTGTGTTTTTTGTGCTTTTTTTTGGAAGAGCATGATACTAAAAGTACCGCCAGGGTAACACTTACAGCAATTTTGAAGGTGCTATTCATCTATTTATTGATTTTGGTATTTTGTACGATTATTGCTTAAAATAATAATCTCTTTTGGTTCTTTCTAATTCTAAAATAATTAGATTTTTTTTGAGCTTGGCGTAGATATCATTTATTCTCAATAATATTGAAGTAATTTGTATATTTAATATAACCAAGGGGTAATTTCCATCTGAACAGAAATTATAAATACGTGTGGTTTGAGTTCTTATAAAGTTGACTATTCTGAGCTTGTGAATGCCTTGCAAAACGGTGAAAAAGAAGAGGCGAATCGGTTACTGAAAAAATTATTACCTGCACTTAAGGCGTATCTTATGACTGTAATGAAAGCTACCCCTCAGGATGCAGAGGAAGTTGCTCATCAGGCATTGGCCAAGGTTTATGAAAAAATAATGAATGAGGAAATTCGCAACAAAAAATACATTTACAAATACCTGTTAACCACTTGTCGAAATCAGTATATGCACTTTATTAAGGATGAAAATATGTATTCATCAGATTCGGCCGAGCAAGCCTCCCTGCCCGCTTCGCCGGCAAAACAGATTACAAATCTCCTGGATGAAAACCGACAAGAGATTTTAAAAAAGTGTTTACAGGAACTACCGGAAGACTCAAGAACCTTCATCACTTATATCCTCGATCACCCGAATGTAGTATCTGAAACGTTGGGTGAACGTTTTGGTATTT
>DASQZL010000383.1:0-11291 GCA_035638715.1 Balneolaceae bacterium | reverse complement strand
CTGATAATAAGCCTGTTGATCGGTCATCGTATTATTCAATGGCTGGGCAGAATGCAACTACGTGAAACAATTCGGGAGGATATCGGACTTGACCGGCATCTTGATAAGGCTCATACCCCTACAATGGGAGGGGTGATCATCTTGCTGGCTGTACTCATTCCCAGCCTCCTGTGGATGCCCATGCATAGCATATATACCTGGATGATTGTTTTGGTAACATTCATCCTCGGTATTGTTGGCTTTGCAGATGATTACATAAAAGTAGTGAAGAAAGATAAATCAGGCCTCAGCGGACGGTTAAAAATTGCGGGACAAGTGTTCGTCGGCTTGTTGCTGGGATGCGCCTTATATTTCTGGCCGCAATTCCATCGGTTCCACACGCTTTCAACGGTTCCGTTTTTGAAAAATGTCAATATTGATTACGCCTTCCTTGGTCAAAAATTGGGCTGGTTGATATATATTCCGTTTGCCATTTTTGTCGTTACAGCCACCAGCAATGCAACTAATCTGACTGACGGTCTGGACGGTTTGGCATCAGGGACTTCTGCTATTGCCGGTATAATTTTAGGTATTTTTGCCTACATATCCGGCCGAACCGATTTCTCCCATTTCCTCAATATTCTTTATCTGCCGGGCTCCGGGGAACTTACGATTTTTTGCGCCTCGCTGGTTGGCGCCTGCATGGGCTTCTTATGGTATAATACCCATCCCGCAGAAGTTTTTATGGGTGATACTGGTTCACTCGCCCTTGGCGGAGCTTTTGGCGCGCTTGGACTTATGCTGCACAAGGCATTGCTTCTGCCCATTATCTGCGGTGTATTTTTTGTAGAAACGGTCTCAGTAATTATTCAAACGACTTACTATAAATATACGCGCCGGAAATACAGCGTAGGCAGAAGAGTCTTTTTGATGGCACCTATTCACCATCATTTTGAGAAAAAAGGCTGGTCGGAACCCAAGATCGTTGTGCGATTTTGGATCATTGCCATTTTGCTCGGAATTCTTAGTCTTTTAACCCTGAAATTGCGATGATAAACGTTAAAAACAAACATATTGTCGTTGTTGGGGCCGCCCGCAGTGGCGTGGCTGTAGCGAAGCTGTTGCATGCTAAAGAGGCTGAAGTCTTTGTAACAGATCATCAGTCCATTGAACGTTCTTTTAAAAAACAATTGAAGGAATCGGATATACGATATGAAGAAAATGGTCATACCCGGAAAGCGGAAAACTTCGATTTTGCTGTAGTTAGCCCGGGTGTGCCCACGACGGCACCTTTAGTACAAAAATATTTAAAGGCCGGAAAAGACGTTTTTTCCGAGCTGGAAGTTGCAAGCTGGTTTAACCGCGGCCCCATTATAGCAGTGACCGGGAGCAATGGCAAAACAACGGTGGTGAACTGGCTGGATCATATTTGGAAAACAGCCGGCAAAAACCACCTTACAGGCGGTAATATAGGAGATGCATTCTCAGAAAAAGTGATCGAATCAACACCGGAAAAAGACACCCTGCTTGAAGTAAGCAGTTTTCAACTCGATCATATAAAAACATTTCATCCACATGTCAGTGTGTTACTAAATATCACACCCGATCATCTGGACCGGTATGATAACAGCTTCGAAAAATATGCTGCGGCCAAGTTCCGCATCTTTGAGAACCAAACGGCTGATGACTGGATTATCTA
This sequence comes from Balneolaceae bacterium, assembly GCA_035638715.1. GTDB lineage: Bacteria > Bacteroidota > Rhodothermia > Balneolales > Balneolaceae > SMO-BIN1. Next base: position 9,613 of record DASQZL010000383.1, on the reverse strand, counting down.
TCACCGGGATGATCCCGTGATCAACCCTGAAATGCAATCATTGCGTAATAGAAAAGAGGCTCCAGGAATGCTGGCCTTTTCATCAACCGAAGAAGTACAGCAGGGAGCATTTGTACATGATCAAACCATCAAAATAAAATTAAATAATAAGGAGGAACAACTGATGCCCATTAGTGAGGTACGTTTAAACGGCACACATAATTTAAACAATGGTCTGGCTGCGGCTCTGGCCGCCCGGGCATCCGAAATAAGCAATGAAGCGATAAGGGAAAGTATGCGCACGTTTGAAGGCGTTGAACACCGCCTGGAAGAAGTCCGCACTATTGACGGCGTCAAATATATCAATGACAGTAAGGCCACCAACATCAATGCGGTTTGGTACGCACTGGACAGTTTTGATGTGCCGATGGCACTGATTTTAGGCGGGCGCGACAAGGGCAATGACTATAATCAACTGGCCGGGCAGATTCGCGAAAAAGTGCACACGATTATTGCAATAGGCGAAGCCCGGCCACTGATTGAAAAGCAGTTGAAGATGGTAGTCCCCCATTTCGAAACAGCCGAAACGATGGAAGAAGCCGTAAAAAAAGGGAAAAATTGTACAAAACGGGGTGAAATTGTACTCCTCAGTCCTGCTTGTGCATCCTTTGATATGTATAAAAATTATGAACACCGAGGTAATGAATTCAAGCAAATTGTAAATAACCTTTGATGGTGGTCCGTTGTAGGTCGCTTGTTATAAAAACCTGCAACCCACAACGATCAACTAACGATATCCGAATATGATTTTCACGACACCAAATAAAAATATTTCATCGATTCTCGGCACAGGACCCGATGAGATTGATACTCCCAAACAGGGCAGCGACCGGGTATTACTCATCTGTGTCATTTTCCTAATGGTCTTCGGCATTTTAGCCGTCTATTCTGCGATCGCTTACTTTGCCAAAACGAATCATACGACAGCATTCAGCATGGTGATCGGGCACATAATAAAACTGGTAATTGCCTTTTCGGTGATGCTGATTGCATCCAAGGTTGATTATCATATTGTTAAGCGGTTCAGCCATGCAGCCCTGATTTTAAGCTGGTTTATGCTGATAGGGCTGTTGATTTTTGGCAATGAAATGTTTGGTGCCCGGCGCTCACTGGAAATTGGAGGATATTCGTTTCAACCGTCATCATTTGCGGCTATTTCCCTGCTGATACATGTTTCCGTATTACTTTCCGAAAAGCAGGAATACATCAAGGATTTGAAACGAGCATTTACCCCCATAATGTTCTGGGTTCTGTCAACCTGCGGGCTCATCGCTATTGAGGATTTCAGTAGTGCTGCGGTATTGCTCGGGATGTGCATGCTGCTCATGTTCATCGGGCGTATCAGCCTATTGCAACTGGGAGGAATGGTGGTTATAGGAGCGCTTGGGGCTGTCTTATTGGTTAGCCTGTCGCCTGAAAGACAAAGCCGGGTGGATCAGTATGTATCGCAGATTGAGCACATACAGGCCAAAAAATTTAATGTGAAAGAAGGGTATCAAGCTCAGCAAGCGGATATTGCTATTGCGCGGGGTAAAATTTTCGGAGTTGGCATGGGCGAAAGTACCCAACGTGATTTTCTGCCGGCTTCTTACAATGATTTCATCTTCGCCATTATTGCCGAAGAATACGGTTTGCTCGGTTCCATTTTTCTGCTTGCAATTTTTGTCGTCATTTTATTCCGCGGTATCGCCATCATCGCCAAAAATGCCCCCGATACGCTCGGCACATTGTTAGCTGTGGCAGCGACAGTGACAATCACAACATACGGATTTGTCAACGCCGCCGTGGCCAGTGGTCTGTTACCCGTCACGGGCCTGCCGATGCCGTTTATAAGTTACGGAGGATCGAGTATGCTTTTTTCCGGACTGATGGTTGGATTTTTATTAAATATATCGAAGCACAGCACTAAAAAGCGATCTGTTTTCTATGCCTAATTCTAAAGTCTATCGACATCTGTTTAAGTGAGTAAGAATTCTTCAAATAAATATCGTGTATTAATGGCCGCAGGCGGCACAGGCGGACACGTATATCCGGCTATTGCTATTGCGAATAGTTTGAAAGAGATCGATCCGGAAATCACCATTAAATTCGCCGGGACCAAAACGCGTATGGAGTGGGAAGCCGTGCCACGCGCCGGTTATGATATTTTCGGTATTTGGATAAGCGGCTTTCATCGTCGTCTCACGCTTAAAAATATACTTTTTCCGGTAAAGCTTTTCACAAGCTTATGGCAAAGCTGGCGTATCATTTCATCCTTTAACCCGGATGTGGTGATTTCCTGTGGCGGTTTTGTTGCCGGACCTGTGGGCTGGGTGGCTGCACAGATGGGGGTGCCCGTGTTTATCCAGGAGCAAAACAGTTTTCCCGGTGTTACCAACCGGCTGCTTGCACCGAAAGCTGAAATAATATTTACGGCCTTCAGAGATGCCGATTATCATTTCCCCGCAGGAAAAACTGTTTTAGCTGGCAACCCCACGCGAAAAACATTGACAGAAGTCGATAAAAACAAATCCTACAAACACTTCAATTTTTCAAGTAAAAAAAACACCCTGCTGGTGTTGGGTGGAAGTGGCGGAGCACGTGCCATTAACGAGGCAGTGGCAGCCAATTTAGATCATCTTCATCACAAGTTGGAACTGCAAATTATTTGGCAATGCGGTCCGCGCTATTATGATGAATTGCATGAAAGAATAAATATGGATGTTTACAACCGATTACGACTGGTCGATTTTCTGCATCATATACCTAAAGCATATGCGGCCGCTGATTTAGTAGTAAGCCGTTCGGGGGCACTCACTTGTTCGGAGCTCGCCCTGACTGGTAAAGCCAGCATACTGGTCCCTTCACCCAATGTGGCCGGTGACCATCAGACAAAAAACGCACAGTCCATGGTGGAAAGCGGAGCGGCACGATTGTTGAAAAATGATGATGCCGAAGCATTGCTGGGGAAGCTTGTGGAAGAATTATTGAATGATCAGCAAAAACTTAAAGCGATGCAGCAGGCGGCCCTTAAATTAGCTAAACCAAATGCAGCCGAAGAAATTGCAAACAAAATTTTGGCAACTATTGATACCAAAAACAGGAATGAACTATAATGCAAAACCGAAGAAGACATACTATTGATAAATTTCTTTGTGCCGTCCCATGCATTCTTTGGACAACTTTGTGGAATGATATAAAATCCCGATAATCGATGAGCAAGCCCATTCAAACACAACCAATATTTGGACGAACCCATCACATCCACATGGTGGGCATTGGTGGGATTGGTATGAGCGGCATGGCTGAAATTCTGCTGCTTAAAGGCTACAAAGTTACCGGCTCGGATGCCAATATGGGCGATACTATTCCTCGGCTCGAAGAACTTGGGGCAACAGTTTGTATCGGTCACGATGCGGAAAATATCAAAGGAGCGGACGTCGTCGTTTACACCAGTGCGGTGAAGGCTGAAGAAAATATTGAAACAAAAGCCGCTCTTGAGAAAGGCATTCCTGTTATCAAACGCTCCGAGATGCTTGCCGAACTGATGCGCATGAAATATGGCATCGGGGTTGCAGGTACTCACGGCAAAACAACGACCACAACGCTGACCGGCCATGTTATTCAGGATGGCGGCTTTGATCCCACGATTATCGTCGGCGGTAAAGTGCACAGTTTTTCAGAAACGAATGCCGTAGTGGGTGAAGGAGATATTTTTGTGGTTGAAGCGGATGAATTTGACCGCACCTTCCTTCGTCTTTTACCTTCGCTGGCCGTGATTACCAACATCGAAGGAGATCATCTGGATATATATGATAATATTGAAAATGTAAAACAGGCCTTTATTGATTTCGCCAATAAGGTCCCGTTTTACGGGGCCGTAGTGTTGTGTCTGGACGATCCCAATGTTCGCAGCATCATCCCGAAAATCGATCGCCGAAAGATTTCCTACGGCTTGACGCCCCAGGCAAAAATTCGGGCGACGGATGTAACAATGGATCATTTCACCAGTGAATTTATGGTGCTTAATGATGATGAAAAGCTCGGCCGTCTTACGCTTCAAGCCCCGGGCAAGCATAACGTGAGAAATGCACTCGCAGCAGTTGCCGTAGGATTAGAGCTAAATATGGACTGGAATGCTATTAAATCAGGTCTGGAACGGTTTCAGGGTATCTTCAGGCGTTTTCAGCTTAAGACGGATACCGAGGGCATTATGGTGATTGACGATTATGCCCATCACCCGACGGAGGTGCAGGCAACACTTGAGGCAGCAAGAAACGGATGGAAGGATCGACGGATTATTGCTGTGTTTCAGCCACACCTGTATTCCCGAACCCAGGATCTTTACAAAGAATTCGGACTTTCTTTCTTCGACGCGGAAATCTGCGTGATTACCGATGTTTACCCCTCGCGCGAAGATCCGATTGAGGGCGTGAGCGGCAGACTCATTGCCGATACCGCAAAAGAATATGGTCATCGGCAGGTGCATTATGTTGAAGACAAAAAAGATCTGCCGGTAAAATTAAATGAACTGGCCGAGCCCGGTGATATAATCATCACTATGGGTGCCGGCGATATTTACGAATATGGACAGCAGTTTGTGACATTGCTTGAAGACGAAAATCCATCATCAAAATCCGGAAAAATTGACGGATAAAGAAAAAAATACCGAAGCTGAACAATCCATACCTGTGCTTTGGATTGCAGGTATACTGCTCATTCTTGGATTGGCTATAGCAGGTGGTTTGTATTGGCATCATACGGGTAAGGTGGAGAAAGTCCGGTTCACAGGAAATCATTACACAACCAAAAAAGAATTGCAAAAGCAGGTGCATATTCCGCACGGCATTTCGCCGGACAGTCTTGATATGGCAGGGATCCGGAAAAAATTAGAGAAATTGCCGTATGTAAAGTATGCACGAATCAATTTTAGCATGGATGGAACGCTAACTATAAAAATTACCGAAGCTACGCCCGTTGCTTTGCTTATGAATGGATCGCACCGCGCCTACATAACCGACAATGGCATTCGGCTTAAGCAAAAACTCGGAAAGACCCCCGATGTCCCCATTTTATATGGTTTTCGGGTGCGTCCGATGAGTGATACGCTGCAGTCAAAGGCCTTTAAAAAAACAAGTCGTTTTTTGCAGGATTTACGTAAAAACAAAGCGGCTGATGCAACAATCAGTGAAGTAACCTGGAATGCTAAAAAAGGACTCATAGCCCTGACTAATGATAATGGTGTGAAAGTTATTTTTGGAAAGGGTAATTATAATGATCGACTGCGCAATTGGAAAGCTTTTTATCGCGAGGTAATACGGAGCAAGGGAATAAAACAATTCCATTCGGTGGACCTGCGATTTAAAGGACAAATTGTAACGCGAGAGAACTAAGCCAAAAATAATTATGACCGCTATTACCGTATATAAGAATTTTTGGATACAAATATGGCAATTTGAATCAACAAGAAGAACTTAATCAACCTAAAAATAACAGTACCTCGGGTACCATTATGGATCAGCAAGAAAGAATCGTTGTCGGACTTGATATTGGAACTACCAAAGTTTGTGCTGTGGTGGGCTCTATAGATTCTCAGGACCGCACGCATATTTTGGGGGTGGGCAAAGCACCCAGCGACGGCTTGAATCGCGGGGTGGTCGTGAACATCGATAAAACGGTTAACGCCATCCAAACAGCAATTGAACAGGCGGAACTGGCCTCAGGTATCGAAGTTAACTCGGTAAACGTCGGTATTGCCGGCGACCATATTCGCAGCATGCGCAGCAAAGGCGTGATCACGATCAGTAATAAAGGCAATGAAATTACAGCTGAAGATGTGGAACGGTTGCTTGAAGATTGTAAACAGATTATGCTGCCAACCGATCAACAAATTATCCATGTCATTCCGCAGGAGTTTGTCGTTGATGGCCAGGACGGCATCAGCGATCCGGTAGGCATGAGTGGCATGCGCATGGAAGCGGAAGTACATATCATTACCGGCCTTGTTTCAGCAGCAAAAAATATATATCGCTGCGTTGAACGTGCCGGATATCAGGTGGCCGATATTATTCTTGAGCCGCTTGCTTCATCGTACTCCGTGCTTGCTGATGAAGAAAAAGAGGCCGGAGTGGTTCTGGTTGATATCGGTGGCGGTACAACAGATGTAGCAATCTTTCAGGATAACACTATCCGGCATACGGCGGTTATCGCTATTGCAGGCAAAAAAGTGACCGATGATATCAGAGTGGGGCTCAGTGTCTTGCACGATCAGGCTGAGAAGCTGAAATGCAATCATGGCGAGGCCTATGCCGCTATGATTGAAGACGATGAAACAATCACCGTACCGGGTATTGCGGGACGTCCTCCCAAAGAGATCACAAAAAGCATTTTAGCCAAAATTATACAGGCACGAATGGAAGAGATCCTGGAAATTGTGGCGATTGAGACGAAACGAAGTGGTTACGCCGATTCGCTCAGCGCCGGGGTCGTATCAACCGGGGGCGGTTCACTCATAGGCAACTTATGCCCATTGATCAATGAAGTGATGGGTATGGATGCCAAAATCGGTACGCCACTTGGTCTTAGCGGGGGAATGACGGAAGAAGTCAATAACCCTATTTACGCTACCGGCGTCGGCTTGGTGATGCATGCTATCCGTACGGAGGATGGAACCGGGAAGCAGGCGATGATCCCCTCAACCAGCAAGGGATCAAATGTCGAAGAGGTTATGAACCGAATTGCCGAGCGTATGAAAAGCTGGTTTAAGGAATTATAATTCAACCAAATTGAACAGAGATTGGGCGATCTGACTGCAAAAATTGCAATCGGATATAACATTTTTCACAATCTCTGTCATAAAAACTAACTGAACAATTGAACTCTTTTTGAAGGATAAACTAATCAAGAAGAACGGGAGCAAATCCCGATAAAAATAAATAACGATAGCAATCGAATATCAAAAATCAAAAAGGAGCACATTATGTCCAAGAATAATTCTCGCTTTAGTTTTGACGTCGATGGTCAAGACAATGCAAAAATAAAAGTTGTAGGTGTTGGAGGTGGCGGCGGTAACGCTGTCAACAATATGATAAACAAAGGGCTAACCAGCGTGGAATATATTGCGCTGAACACTGACGCTCAGGCGCTAAAAAATAATAACGCTGATATCACCCACCAGGTAGGAGCGAATCTTACCAATGGACTGGGAGCCGGTGCCCGACCTGAAATAGGTCGCGAAGCGGTAGAAGAAAATCGCCACGATATTGAAGAAGCCATTGAAGGTGCCGATATGGTATTTGTTACGGCCGGTATGGGCGGCGGTACAGGGACCGGCGGTGCACCGGTCGTTGCAGGCATTGCCAAACGCAAAGGTATTCTTACTGTTGGGGTGGTAACGACGCCATTTGCCTGCGAAGGCGAAAAACGCATGAAATATGCACTCGACGGGATCACCGAACTCAAGAAAAACAGCGATACTGTCATTGTTATACCCAACGAGCGCCTGCTTGATATCGCAGATGCCAACACAACCCTGATGGAAGCATTCGACAAGGCCAACCAGGTGCTTTATAATGCCACCCGGGGTATTTCGGATCTGATTCTCATGCCCGGTCTCATTAACCTGGATTTTGCCGATGTACGCACCACCATGCTGGATGGAGGTGCAGCCATTATGGGATCAGCTACGGCCACCGGTGAAGACCGCGCTGAAATTGCAGCACGCGAAGCGATCAACTCTCCCCTGCTTGATGGCGTGAGCATTCGCGGCGCCCGTAACGTGCTGGTCAATATTTCTGCCGGTTCCAATCTGGGTATGCGCGAAACCACCACGGCTACAAGTATCATTCAGCAGGAATCCGGCGAAGAGGCTGAAATCATCCTTGGTACGGTGCTGGATGAATCGTTTGAGGATGAATTGAGGGTGACGGTGATCGCTACGGGGTTTGACCTCGAAGATAGTAATACGGAGGCGAAAGTAGCCCCGAATAATCAACAGCCGGAAGAAGAGCAAGCCACTAAAAAATTTGACATGCCCAAAGCCGGAGACTTTGTAGGTCAAAGTCGGTACTCCTCAACGAACGAGCCTTTTTATAAAGGAGAGAAAAATCTTAAGAATATGGACTCTCCCGCCATTAACCGGCGGTGGGGTAAAAATGTTACCTCTCTCCAAAATGAAGACGAGGAAACGGACGAAAAAGAGGAAAAAAATAACAACAAAAAGAAGGGTGATAAGCTTCTCAATGACCGTCGCGAACGCATTGATAAAAGTGACTCGAATCAACCGGCCTTTTTGCGTAAAATTATGGATTAACAGGCGGCATCGTGCGGCTCTGTTTTTGATGCAAGGTAGTATGCGTATGCCTTGCTAATACCATTTTCTTTGTCGGAAGCGACAAGGAAACGATTGCTAACTTAGAGAATCCCTTGACCGGGATTCTCTTTTTTATTAGCCATAATTTCTGTATCAAATAAAAAATGGAGCTATTCGCAAAAATTTTAAGAATTACATCTATTTATTTGGCTTTACCGATTCATCAAACATTTATTGTCTACTCGGAAAACATATTCATGGCTCGTTCCATTACCCGGGCCACATTGGTGCGTGTTATAATTCCCACAACATTTTCAATTTCACTTTTGCTTTTACTTGATTTATCCATCGTATCTTTAATAACGAGAACCAAGTGTGAACTGCACCGGCCGATCAGTTTGGTAACCTGGAATAATTTCGAATGAGGGGAAACCTTTTCAAAGGAATAGAACGGCAAATCCTTTACCAACGTCGTTTGATCGTATTCGCTCGTCCATATCAGCGCCCGATCACGGCTAACCACTCCGTCAATTCTGTTTTGCTCGTTCGTGCGGATAAACCAGGGAGTGTCTCTGTTTTTCGTTAAAATTTCAGAAAAATCCTCGAGTGATAAATGCCCGGGAATCTCCCGGTATTGATCATCTACGATATCCTTGGCAAAAATCTCGTGATGATAGTTAGCCTGTAATGCTTCTGGCATATAACGACCATGGCGTGAAACCTGCATCGTAAACATGCTTTTATCAACCAATATTTTTCGTATTACATAGCTGAGTGCCACCGTCAATGTCACGGGTATGATAATATTATAGTCGAGCGTCATTTCAAAAATAATGACAATAGAAGCCATAGCAGCACCGGTCGTCCCCGCAATGACGCCCGCCATTCCTGCCAGAACAAAAGCAACAACAGAAATACTGAGGCCGGGAAACAAATGCTGAAAAATAATAGCAAAAGCGCCTCCAATGGTGGCACCTATATAAAGACCTGGCGAGAAGATCCCGCCCGAAGCTCCTGAACCCAGGGTAAAGCACACGCTTAGTAACTTTAATCCGGCAAGCAGTAAAAGAAATCCGGCCAGGTCTAAATTCCCCGACAATACATCCTGAATCGTAGCATATCCGACTCCCTGAATATAATATTTACCGGTAATACGCATCATTAAAAACATCATTAACCCCATGGCGAGCATACCAGCGGCATGCCTTATATAATCACTAACATTTAACTTTTTGAAGAAAAAGTCCTCAAAACTGTACACCGATTTGATATATAATGCAGATA
>DASQZL010000382.1:0-4087 GCA_035638715.1 Balneolaceae bacterium | reverse complement strand
TTGTTAAATAACAATTTGTTACAACTTGAGTGGCAAAACAAAGGACGTCGCGGGTGATTTTTTTACAATCCTTAACAGAAAACCCCTACATACAGACTGTTTCCCAGTTATTAAATTATAAATGGATAATAAGAGAGAATGTTGTTTGATGTAGTGGGAAAACACAATTCCGGTTAGTATTTACAATTTCCGGAATGAACCTGAAATGATGACCGAGGTTCTCTTTATGATTTGTCGCTTTAAAAGACGGTCATAGGGTGTGTACCGGTCTGATTGCCGGCATTTGAATGATGCCGGCTTTAGAAGCCAGTGGTTGAGGGTGTCGCGTTCTTCGAGACTGAGATCAAACCTCATGAACTTGATCCGGACAATGCCGGCGAAAGGAAATCACTGGCTTTTTTTATTTTTATAACCTAAAAAAGTTTAGATGAGTACGAAATAAGCATGCCCGAAAATAAATCGATGAGTCGAATAAATAAAATGAATTTCGCTTCATGAAAACTTCTATATGACAAATACTGATTCATCGGTGGGCGTAACTTGAGTGGCAGAGAGGCTATTGTAGTCAAAAATTTTACAACTCTAAGCGGAAGTCCCCTACATACAAATCAATTGACAGTTAATAAATTATTATTAGACAAAAAGGGAATGTTATTTGGCGTAGTGAGAGTAGCACAGTTCCGGTTTGTATTCACAATTTCCGGAATAAACCTGAACGAATGACCGAGGTTTCCTTTGTGATTTGCCTTTTTGTGAGGCAATCATGGAGTGTGCGCGGTCTGATTGCCGGCATTTGAATGATGTCGGCTTTAGAAGCCAGTGGTTGAGGGTGTCGCGTTCTTCGGGACTGAGATCATACCTCATGAACTTGATCCGGACAATGCCGGCGAAAGGAAATCACTGGCTTTTTTATTTTTATAACTGAAAAAGGATTCTTAGCAGTAGTAAGAACCTGTGTAGGGGAAATTTTTACACCTTCAACCGAAAGTGCCCTACACCTAAATTGCCTGGCAGTTAGTAATTTAGGGATGGAAAAAGAATGTTATTTGACGTAGAGAGCGTAGCACAATTTCGGTTGCATTTAAAAATTTCCGGAATAAACCTGAACGAATGACCGAGGTTTCCTTTGTGATTTGCCTTTATCAAAGACAATTATGAAGTGTGCACCGGTCTGATTGCCGGCATTTGAATGATGCCGGCTTTTTTTATGGGCTAATAGACTGGCAACTATCTACCGCAATTGGCAGTAAAAAATGTTGGCTGCTTGACCTTAATCACAGTGAATCCTTCGCTCTCATTATGACAGAACGATAATAAAGATACAGTTAGTTTAGGATGGCAGAAGAGCAAAAAGATAAAAATGGATCCATCTTAACTTCGCCTGAATTTTATGCGGTGCTCACCGTATTGGCGACGATCAGTCTGGCTGTTGGATTCATCGGCTCTATATCAGGTTTTTTATCGCAACGCACAGTCCGTCTGTTTTATATGGCAACCTATGTGACAGGGGGTTATGCGGGAACGATTCAGAGTTTCCGGGTGCTGATGCGGTTCAAAATAAATGTGGATGTACTGATGATTCTGGCAGCGGCAGGCGCAGCTGCAATTAATAAATGGGTAGGGGGAGCCACCTTGCTTTTTCTGTTTTCGCTGAGCAACACGCTTCAGTACTACGCGATGGGCCGAAGTCGCAAGGCCATTCGATCGCTGATGAAGCTTCGTCCCGATAAGGCCCTGGTGCGCAGTGAAGATGGAACCGAAACGTATCGGCCGGTTGACAAATTATCAATCGGAGAGATTATCGTGGTTAAACCCGGTGAACGAATCCCGATTGACGGTGAGGTAAAATCGGGCGTCAGCTCAGTTGATCAGGCAGCCATTACCGGTGAAAGCGCCCCGGTTACCAAAGAGCCGGGCAGTGAAGTATTCGCTGCTACAATGAACAAGGATGGCGTGCTTGAAATCAAGGTCACTCGTCTTTCAAGCGATACCACGCTGGCAAAGATTATCAGGCTGGTTGAGGAAGCCCAGGCCCAAAAGGCAGAAACGCAGCGCTTTCTTGACGCATTTGAATCACCTTATGCCATTGGGGTTATTTTATCCACTATTGGACTCATCCTGATTCCCTATTTTATTTTTCATCAGGATTTTGATCCCACTTTTTACCGGGCTATGACGGTTCTGGTAGTTGCCTCACCGTGTGCCCTGATTATAAGTACGCCCGCCAGTATCCTCTCAGCGATTGCAAATGCGGCACGAAATGGCATCCTGTTTAAGGGCGGCGCCTATTTGGAGCAGGCCGCCGATATAACGACCATCGCTTTTGATAAAACCGGTACGCTGACAACCGGGCAATCCAAGCTTACCCGGGTTGTAAGTTTTATGAATCATGATGGCTCCGTATCTCACTCTGAAGATGACATTCTGGCCCTGGCTGCATCAGCCGAAGAGCATTCGGAACATCATCTGGGTGGAGCCATCGTACGTGAAGCCCAACAACGGGATATTCAATTTCAGAAAGCTGAAAATGTGAAAGCCGTGGTGGGTAAAGGTGTGGCTGCAACTATCGGCAGCGACCGGATCGAAGTGGGAAATCGAAAGCTCTTTGATGACAGCCTGAAACAGATGGACGCCGATAAATTGACAAAAGCTGATGAGCTGGAAGCGAGCGGGAATACGGTCATTTATGTAAGCAGAAACCAAAATTTAATCGGTTTATTGATATTTTCCGATCAGATTCGCGATCAGGCGCCGCACACACTGGATGAACTCCGGCGGATGGGCATTAAGAAGTTCATAATTCTTACCGGAGACCTCGATGAGGTCGCCCGCACCGTGGCCGATCAGTTGCATATCGATCGCTACTATGCCCAGCTGCTACCCGAACAGAAAGTGGAAGTCATTCAGGAAATCACCCAAAACGAAGCCGTTGCCATGGTTGGAGACGGGGTGAACGATGCCCCGGCGCTGGCGAGCAGCCATATTGGCATTGCCATGGGGGCCGTCGGAACCGATGTGGCTCTGGAAACTGCCGATGTTGTACTAATGGCGGATGATCTCACCAAGCTGCCCTATGTTATCAACCTGGCAAGACGGGCACGAAGGGTTGTCTGGCAGAATATTATTTTCAGTCTGTCGGTAATCGTATTTCTCATATTTTTCGTTTTCCTATATGATCTACCCCTCCCACTGGGCGTGGTCGGCCACGAGGGCAGTACCCTTGTCGTTGTGCTGAACGGCTTACGCCTGCTACGGTCCTAACAGGATAAGAGAATTACAGCATTTACGGTTAGACCCTGCCCAAATGACTCATCGGAATTTGCTTTCTGTCGGCTGATATTCTGATTCCTGTTACAATAAATCTTTTGGGGCATTGATAATTTAACAGGAATGCAAGAGCGATCAACCCTTAAAATTTACGATGACTTCCTGTCGAATTGGTCTTTTGTTTGTAATTTACCTGTGAACTGTTTCGATAATAATCGTTGTTTTAAAATCATAAAAGCAATTTCTGAAGTTTTTTAAATTTATGCATAAGATAATTTGATTTGAAAAAAAATATGAGATCATCATTTCCTCCCGGTTTCCTTGCGTTTTTCTTTCTGATATTACTCTTGGTTTTAATGCCCTTTTTATTTGTCAATATATTTTTTTCGGCATTAGGCAAACTGGGGTTGACACCTGTGCAATCGTTGTTTGTAGTTATCGGCATTTTTCTTGGCAGTACCATAAATATTCCGGTTAAACGATATCAGCGTGATGAGGCAGTTGAAACCAGCAGGCGCACAATGTATGGACTTGGGCGTTCATTCTTTATTGATCTCGGTCGTCCCCAGACGGTCGTTCTGGCTGTCAATGTGGGAGGATGCATCATCCCCTCATGTATTGCAATATTGCAGGTCTACCGACTGACCCAAACCGGCGGCAACGCCCTGCTGTTTTGCGGGATTGCAACACTTATTAATATCATCGTTTGCCAGATTTTTGCCCGCCCTGTGGAAAATCTGGGTATTGTTATGCCCACTTTTATACCTGCTTTAGCGGCCGTTGCGAGTGCCCTTATTTTAACACCGAATCATGCGCCTGC
>DASQZL010000381.1:0-7256 GCA_035638715.1 Balneolaceae bacterium | reverse complement strand
TTTATTTGAGGCAGAAATTCAGATAGACTCTTCTTACTTTAAGATCTTCACAAATACAAAATATGAATTTGTATGATACAATCACTTTATATTAAAAATTTTGCGCTGATTGATGAGCTGGAGGTCCATTTTGGCGGGGGGCTGAATATTCTTACTGGTCAGACCGGCGCGGGTAAATCGATCATTCTGGGTGCGTTGAATATGATTCTGGGTGAGCGGGCTGATACCAATGATATTCGCCGGGGTACTGAAAAGGCCATCGCCGAGGGTATAATTTATGCCGGTAAGAATGAAGCGATTCAGCAAATTCTCGAAGAAAATTCCGTTGAGTATCGAGAGGAACTTATCCTTCGGCGTGAAATTCGCGGCTCGGGGAGCCGTGCCTTTATCAATGATACGCCGGTTACGATAAAGATCCTGAAAAAAGTTGGGGATTTTTTGGTTGATTTGCACGGACAGCATGATCACCAATTGCTGCTCAGGGAAGAAAACCACCGTAGCGTTGTGGATGGTTTCGGGGCCATTTCCTCTTCGCTGAATACGTACAAGAAACACTTCCAAAAAATGAAAACGCTCCGGAAAGAGCTAAAATTACTGCGAAGAAAGGAGAATGAATTCAGGGAAAAAAGGGAGCTGCACCGTTTTCAGGTGCAGGAACTGGAAAATGCCGAGCTCGAACCGGGCGAAGAGGAAGAGTTGGAGGCGGAGATTAATTTGCTGGATAACGCCGAAGAGCTGAACCACAAGGCGGAAGAAATTGTGCGCCTGGGCAGCGATGATGAGGCCAGTGTGATGGCTTTTTTAAATAAAATCAAACTGCACCTGGAAGATATGGCTCGCATCGAGCCCGACTTTGAAAGCTATCTGGATGAAATCTCTTCAGCACGCATCAGTATTCGTGAGATGATCAACTTTACCGAACGCTACCGCGCTAATATCGAGTTTAATCCGCGTCGGCTGGAAAACCTGCGGCAGCGGCGCAATGAGTTAAATCGCCTGCGCAAAAAATATAATCGGAGTATCCCGGAACTCGTTGAATATTTGCAGGAAATACGAGAGAAGCTGGATCTTGCTGAAAATTTTGATCTGAAAATTGAAAAGCTCAAAACACAAATTGATCGTCAGGCGGAACAACTCACTGAAGCCGCCCGTCAACTTCATAAGAAACGACAGGAAGTGGGTAATGTCCTGGCTGAATCAATTGAAAATGAATTAACGCATCTTGGTATTGCCCATGCCCGGTTTGAGGTGCAGGTCGACTGGCTCTATGACGAAGACGGCTGGATCACTGTTGACGGGCAACCGGTTGAATGCACGGCCCATGGTTGCGATGATATTCGGTTCAATATTTCAACGAACAAGGGAGAAGAGCCCAAACCGCTGGCTGCGATTGCTTCCGGCGGAGAAATCAGCCGGGTGATGCTTGCGCTAAAATCAACGCTGGCCCGGGAGCAAAGCCTGCCGGTTATGATCTTTGACGAAATTGATACCGGCATCAGCGGTGAAATTTCCGAGAAAGTGGGCCGCACCATGCGTCGCCTTTCAGAGCAGTGCCAGATTATTGCAATCACACACCAGCCACAGATAGCCAGCCAGGCGCACAATCATTACAAAGTGCTTAAAACCGAGCAGGAAAATCGGACGGTCACGCAAATTAAATCATTGTCAGATCGTGAGCATACGCAGGAGGTGGCGAGCCTGATGAGCGGCGAAGAAATTACCGATGCCGCACTAAAAAGTGCCGAGCAATTGATTGAAAAGAATACCTTCAAGAATTGACGATGGGCTACGGGTTTACGCGGATACTTGAAAAACTTAAGCCGCGTCTCGAATTGATTTAATGAGCTTTGCAGAACCCGTGTGTCACCCCCCGATCCTAATTTCTGTCGGGATCCCCGGAATAACCCAATCTTTAGTATTGTGCCCAGGGCATGCCTGTGGCGCAAAGCTCCCTATTCCAGTGCGGAAGCTATGAGCTCGGCGGGGTGATGCGATGCACGCCCGGTGCCGTCGGCAATTTGGTGCCGGCATGAAAAGCCGGGTGCACAGAGCAAACTTTCCTCTTCTATTTCTTCAACAGCGGGGAATAGTACCAGGTCGCCGATATCCATAGATACCTTGTAATGATCAGCTTCATAGCCGAAGCTACCCGCCATCCCGCAGCAGCCGGTTTCCAATTCATGAGGTGCGTATCCAGCGGTTTTAATTGCTTTTAACGTCGGTTCGTTGCCCACTAATGTCTTGGCGTGACAATGACCATGCAGGTATGCAGTTTGATTATTATCGGCAAATAAGCTTTCCTTTTCGGGTTGATCCGCTATAGCCTGATTGAAAAATTCTTCAAACTCATAGCTGTTTTTAGCTATGAGTTCGGCCTTGGGAAGCATCGCATCGCTGCTCAATTCTAAATACTCATCGCGCAGGGTGAGGATTTCGGAAGGTTCAAGCCCAATAATTGGAATATCATTTTGCACAAGATCATATAGCACGGGAATATTTTTCCGGACAAGTTTTTTTGCTTTTTTAACCATGCCTTTTGAAAGCTGCGGGCGCCCGGTTTCTGTTACATCGGGAATAATAATTTCATAACCCAGTGCTTCCAAAACCTGTACAGCTGCCTTGCCGATTTCAGGCTCATGATAATTCACAAATGGGTCGATGATCAGTGCCGCCTTCCGCGTTATATCCATTTCATTATTTCCCGGAGCGCTATGATTTTCAAACCACTTTCTGAAGGTCTGATCTGCAAAGGAAGGCAGCGTACGCTTCTTGTGGATGTTAAAAAACTGAAACAGCAATTCCTTGCCGACAGGCGTTTTCATCATCCAGTTTGAAAAAGTTGGCCACATGCTGGCCAGCGGATAGATCGAGGCTGCCTGGCCAAAAAATCGTTCGGAGGCTGAGATCCCATTTTCCTCATGCCATCCCTGCATAAATTCGGCTTTCATCCGGGCCATATCTACGTTGGCGGGGCACTCACTTTTGCAGGCTTTACAACTCAGGCACAGATCAAGAGCGTCTCTCAGCTCATCAGAGCTGAATGCTTCGGGTCCTTTACTTGCAAAAAGCTGACGAAACAAATTGGCACGTCCGCGGGTCGTGGATTTTTCATTTTTGGTGGCCATATACGAGGGACACATGGTGCCGCCGCTTTCGGCTCGCTTGCGACATACGCCGGCACCGTTACATAAATCAAGTGCCTCCGTAAAACTGCCTTCTTTTTGCCACCGGAACTGGGTGTCGATATTGCGATTTTCTATGGAGAATGATGATATCCGCAAATCCTCATCAATTTGCTTGGGACGGACAATCTTACCGGGATTGAAAATATAATTGGGATCCCAAATTTCTTTTACTTTTTGCAGCAGGGTCATCATTTCTTCCCCAAGCACCTTAGGGATGTATGGAGCCCGCACGCGTCCGTCGCCATGCTCACCGGAAAGCGAACCCTTGAAGCGGTGGATCAGGGTGGCAACTTCATCAGCCATGGCTTTCATTTTTTCGATGCCTTCCGGCCGGGAAATGTCAATCACCGGGCGAAGATGCAGCTCGCCGACAGAAGCGTGGCCATAAAAAACGCAGTTTGTGTCGTATTTTTCGAGCATATCTTTGAATGCTTCCACATATTCGGGCAGGTCTTGTACTCGTACGGCTGTATCCTCGCAAAAAGAGGGCGAGCGTTCATCAGAACCAAGTCCCATAAGCAGGCCAAGGCCCGCCTTACGCAGCCCCCAGACGCGTTCAATTTTATCCGTTTCGCTAATGATGGGAGCCGTTGTGGTATAATTTTTCTCCCGAAAGATTTTTTTTAGATTTCGCGCTTTTTGTTGCAACGCATCCGGTTCATTGCCATCAAACTGTATGATGAGGATGCATTTGGGATCACCCTGCAAAAAAAAGCGATTTTTCCGCTGCTCTATATTTTCTTTGGTGGCATCCAGAATGATATCGTCCACCAGTTCAACCGCGGCCGGATCCTGATTGACGGCATCGACGGTTGCTTGCATCGCCGTGTGTACGGAATCGAAATGCGGCGTGATCACTACGCGGTGGGAATCTTTTGGGACGAGCCGGACTTTCGCTGAGGCCGTGAGCGCAAGGGTCCCTTCGCTGCCACAAAGAAGCTCGGCAAGGTTAAATCGGCGGCCATCCGGGTTAAAAGGCCGCATGGTGCAAAGTCGGTCAAGCGCATAGCCGGTGTTGCGCCGGATGATATCAGGATGGGGATAAGCCTCGAGAATTCGATCCCGATGTTGTTCAACAAGCTGCAGGATACTCCGGTAGATATGTCCCTCCAGGTTTTTAAGCTGCTTTTTTTGCTCGAGTTCTTCCTGACTTAGCGGTCCAAAAACGGCTGTCGAACCATCACTGAGCACCGCTTCAACGGCTATTACGTGTTCCCGCGTCGTCCTATGTTTGATGGAAAACAACCCGCAGGAATTATTACCGATCATGCCGCCCAGCATGCAGCGATTGGTCGTTGCGGTATCGGGACCAAATAGCAAATCATATTTTAGAGCTTCCCGGTTCAGCGTATCCCGAATCACCCCCGGTTGAAGGTGCGCATATTGCTCATTTGGATTGAGTTCGAGTATTTGGTTCATATAACGTGATACATCCATAATCACGCCGCCGCCCGTGGTTTGTCCGGCTAAACTGGTGCCACCGCTGCGCGGAGTGATGGAAAAAGATTCCCGGTTGGCCTGTTTTACCAGAGACCGGATATCACTTTTTGATTTGGGAAAACTGACACCGCGCGGTAGTTCCTCATACAGAGAAGCGTCATTTGCGTAAAGGTGACGGGTTTGTGAATCTTCGTGAATTTGAATAGAATCAGGCATAAATTTTCATCATCTTTTTAAGGAGAGGCTTGAAACTGCTTATCAATTTAATGGACAATTCGGACATAAATACCAACAATCGTACGGTCTATTTATTCTGATGTGTAATCAATTGCATTGCAGAAACGAAACATAGTTGGTTAACAGATGAGATGCATCATTTATTTAGAAAAATCGGACGAGTTTAAAGCGGAAAATTTCCATCTTCATCACATGCCGACCTCCGGTTAGAAATTTTACAGTGAATTGCCACAATAAGTTTCTTGAAATTACCGGTAAATACTAAGTTGTCGTTTGTTGAAGTCCATACTCAGACAGATGGCCAGCATGAACGTATTGGTAATCAACGCAGAACCGCCATAACTGATGAAGGGGAGAGGAAGCCCAATAACCGGCAGCAATCCCGATGCGCTCCCGATGTTGATGAAAAAATTGATAAAGAACACCCACGTCACCCCCACAACCACAATTTTAGCAAAGTGATTTTGATGATTTTTGGCACTCCGCAATAGTCGCAATAGGAGGCCCAGAAATAATAGCAAGACTATGGTAGCTCCCAAAAAGCCAAATTCTTCGGCGATGACACAATAGATAAAATCGGTCCACTGTTCAGGCAAAAAACGCAGTTGCGTTTGCGTACCCTGCATAAAACCCTTGCCGAAAAATCCCCCGGATCCAATAGCCGTTTTAGCCTGCAGCACGTTCCAGCCTGCACCGCGCGGATCAAAATTGGAATTGGTAAACGCCTTAATACGTCCCCGCTGATAGGGTTGCAGCACATGATAGAGAGCCACCTGAACGCCGACAACAACTAAAAGGCCACAAATAAAGGATGTGACCGTTAACCATTTGCTCCGCTGAATGAAGAAAATCAGACCTGTTAAGCTTAGTGCTGCAATCAGCCCCCAGTACCAGGCAATAAGACACAGGTAGCCGATAATAACAGGCGATATGATAAATAGCGATATGCCATAAGGCAGGCCTGACCAGAAAAGCATGACCGGGATGAGTGATAAAAATATAAGGGCGGTTCCCGTATCATTCTGTAATAGTACCAGGCCGGTGGGAATGAGAAAAAGTGTGGTGGTGATAAGGGCGTGGGTTAAATTTTCAGCCGAGATATTGCGCTGGCTTGTCAGGTAATGAGCGGCGGCCAGAATCGTCACCACTTCCATAAACTCACTGGTTTGAAAATTAAAAGGACCGATCGCCAGCCAGCTTCTTGCTCCATTGACTTCTCTGCCTATAAGCAGGGTCAGAATCATTAAAACGAGTCCGATACCGTAAAGCAGATAGGACCCCTCCCGAAAGAATTTTGGATCCGTATATTGAATACTTGCCAGCAACCCGATGGCCAGCCCACAGGCGATAAGCTGCTTGTAAAAATTGATGTGTATATAATGGGGTAAAAATTTACCCTGCGTTGCGCTGAATATAGCCACCAGTCCCACAGAAATAAGGGTCACCCATAATCCCAGCAGAATCCAGTCAAATGTTTTTTTCGCCTTCATGGGGAGAGTTTATTTTTCGGGGCGTGGCTTAAAATTTTTGACATATTTATAGACGCGCGGCCGGCTTATCTTGCCTGTCAGATATTTATGAATCAAAAGCGAAGCCAGCGGTTCGGCCGATATAGAACCGAAGCCTGAATTTTGCAATAAGACGGCAATCGCAATTTTCGGGTGTTTGTAGGGAGCAAAGGCAACGAACCAGCCGTGATCGCGGCCATGTGGATTTTGAGCAGTGCCTGTTTTACCGGCAACTTTAATGCTATCG
Organism: Balneolaceae bacterium; assembly: GCA_035638715.1. GTDB lineage: Bacteria > Bacteroidota > Rhodothermia > Balneolales > Balneolaceae > SMO-BIN1. The sequence continues at coordinate 639 of DASQZL010000381.1, read as the reverse complement.
AGGTTCGCATAATAACGTCCTGTACCGTTGGTCACCTCGCGGCGCATGCCCTTCTTCACTACATTAAGTTCCGACTGATAAAGCCATCCAATTTTTTTTCGTGAAGTATCGGCGTAGATAACCTTTCCATCAGGTTCTTTGATTTTGCTTACAATATGCGGGTGAATTCGGTAACCATTGTTGGCTATTTCAGCCGTCACCACTGCCATCTGCAGGGGTGAAGCTGACAGAAATCCCTGACCGATTCCCATATTTATTACATCACCCATGCTCCATTCGTTTTTGCCGATGACTTTGTTAAAATAAGAGCTGTCAGGTAAAATGCCGGACGTCTCGTTTGGTAGATCAATCCCCGTAGGGGATCCCAGACCGAAATCAGCGGCCATCTGATGCCATCGATCTAAGTAACCGTTTTTTGCAATCCGGTGCATAACCGTAAAAAAATAGGTATTGCTGGATTTTGCGATCGCCTTTACTACATTATAGTTTCCCGGTGGGGCGTGATCGTTATAACGACGACCAAGATAAAAATAACCGGGATTATGAATAATGGTTTGTGGAGTAATAACACCAAGTTTCAATGCAATAAGAGCCATCAGGGGCTTGATAGTTGAACCGGGGGGCTCACGGCTTGAAACA
>DASQZL010000380.1:0-7035 GCA_035638715.1 Balneolaceae bacterium | reverse complement strand
GCATTAGCCATTCCAATAAGATTCGCAATAGAGCCTCCCGAAGTGAGATTCCCCCCCGCCCCTTCGGGGTAGCCAATCAAGTCACACAGCCAGCGAAGGCACTGATTTTCCATGCGTACCGCTCCGGGTGCATTATACAGGCTCCCGGCATAACGATTGGTGACGGCCGCTAAAAAATCACCCAGAGCCGACGGATACAATCCACCGGCAGGAATATAACCGAGGTGATTGCCTGAGGGAGGATTTAACCCGTTGCTATCGACCTCTTCATGAAGTACGGAAAGCAATTGATCAAATGAGGTCGGTTCATCAGAAAATGATGGCAGCGATGCTTTTTTATCGGTTTGAACAAATGCCTTTTGTGCGGGAAGATTTTCTAAAAAGTTTTCTCCATAACGGATGGCCTGCTCTGTGAGCTTATCCCGCTCTTTTGCACTCAATTCCAGCCTGTTCGCTCTTTTTTGTAATTTCTTGATTTCTGACTTATTCATAATAACAATTCCATCACTAACTCTGATGAAAAGAAAATATGTTGCATTTTCAATTCACTCTCGGAATACATCAATTAAATCTTATAAATAAAACCTCTGAATTCATAACATAAAAAGGGACTAACACAAATATTTCGCCTTTTATCTAAAATAATAAAGTTCCCTAAAAGAATACATTGCACTCATAATATTCTATCAATAAAAAATGATATTTTTATATTGAGTCGCTTTACTTTACTAAGTTGCCACGCTTTATCGAAAAGCAACATCTATATTTAAAAACTTTACATCTGCGAACCTAAAAATAGCTTTTATTTTACGAAACGCTTTTAGTCCTCGTTGTCATATTGCTGATCGTAGGCGTTCTTAATACGTTGATTCATGTGTCGTTTATAATTTTCATACTCAAACCGGCGAATGGTAAAAGAGGAATGATAATTTCCGTCGTTACAATCAACATTTAATTTATCCGCCTGGTCTGTTTCCGATATTTTGACCTGGATATCGCCAAGTTTGTAAGTAGCAATTTCATTATCCATAAATTTCTTTTAATATGACACAAATTGTTGGTTCAAAAATAATAAGTATCGGCATAAATATTTAGTTCCTGCTTTTGATACTTGGTTAAGACTCACAAATTAACTTTGGGAAAAAGCTAAAATTTACCGAGATTAAAAAAAATATATGAAGGCTATGGGTATAAAATGAACAAATCGGCTCGTAAATCGCACGACAAAGAATTTAAAACAAGGCTTGCCCTCGAAGCGCTCAAGAGAGGCGACCTATCCGGGGTTGCAGAGGAATATTCCGTTCCGGCAAGCAAGATTAGGAATTGGACCCGGCAATTGATCAATCGTGCGGATTTATCGTTCAACTCGGAAAGGACAGCGAAGCAGGACCTCAGTATCACAAAGAATCCACTTTTAAATGCCGTGCTCGAAGCTTCACCCAATGGTATCGTTGTCACCGATCTTAACCGGGATATCATTGCATATAATCAGCAGTGCCTGGAAATGTGGAATATTCCGGAGCAAATGATAGCTTCGGAACCGCCAGAAAAAATTCGGCGGCACGTTTTGGATCAACTTAAAAATCCCGGCAAATTCAAGAAAAAAATCAGGCGACTGGAAGAATCCCGTGACTTGTTAGTCCACGATATCCTGCATTTGAATGATGGCCGTTTTTTTGAATGGCATTCCGTGCCGTATCGGGAAAACGGCAACCTCATAGGTCGCGCAACAACCATCATTGATATAACAAAATATAAGAAAACCGAAAAGAAGCTCAGTCGCTTCGGAAACCTGCTGGAATCAATTAATGCCAATGTAAATGAAGCAATCCTTCGCAGCACGCCGGAAAACGGTCTTATATATGTAAATGATGCTTTTGTAGAGATGTTTGGCTATGATTCAAAGGAAGATGCCCTGGCCACCGATCCAGCGGATTTTTACGCTGATGAAGACAAACGCTGGGAGTTGCTCGACCTGCTCCGGAAGGAAGGACAATTTCAAAATATAGAGGTCCTTTTTAAACGCAAGGATGGATCCACATTCTGGGGACTCGAAAACAGCACGCAGGTTGAAGAGGATGGCACGGTCTATATCGACGGAGTGGTAACAAATGTCAACAACTGGAAAGAGGCTAAACAGGCCCTGCGGAAAAGTGAAGAAAAATATCGCAATATCCTTAAAAATATTGAAGAAGGCTATTTCGAAATGGATCTGGCGGGAAATTTCACCTTCTTTAATGATGCACTCGTGGAGATGATGGGTTATCCGGCAGATAAAATGATGGGGATGAACAACCGGGAGTATATGGATGAGGAGAATGCGGAAAAAGTCTATCAAACCTTCAACCGGGTTTTTCGCACGAATACATCCGCCCACGGATTCGACTGGGAACTGATTTGCGGAGACGGTTCAATAATCAACGTCGAGGCCTCCATCACGCTCCGTAAGGATTCAGAAGGAAATCCGATAGGTTTTAGCGGGATGATGCGGGATATCACCGAACGCAAGCGCAAAGAAAAACAAATTCGGGATTCACTGAGAGAGAAAAAAGTGTTGCTGGGTGAGATTCATCACCGTGTGAAAAATAATCTGGCTATTATTTCAAGTTTGTTATACCTACAGGCAGAAAAAATTGATGAGCCCACGGTCTCCAAAGCGTTGATGGAAAGCCAAAATCGCATCAACTCGATGGCTCTGATTCACGAGTTGCTTTACGACGAACAAAAATTTACTGATTTAAATCCCCAGGAATATATAGAAAAACTGGTGAGATATATCTCCGCCAACCTTGAGGTCGGATCAACCAATATTACAACTGAAATTGAAACCTCGGATTTCGATCTGGAAATGAAGAAAGCTATTCCCTGCGCATTGATTATCAACGAACTGACAACCAATGCCTATAAATATGCGTTTGAAGGCCGGGAGGAAGGCACAGTCAAAATCATCTTCAATAGGAACGAAAATGGCCGTTATCATCTCGAAGTCTCAGACAACGGCTGTGGACTTCCACACAACTTCGACCTCGATGATGAATCCGACAATGGACTGGGAATGTCACTGATTCAAACCCTTACGCGGCAGCTCGAAGGTGTACTGCGTACAGAAAATAACCGCGGCGCCCGCTTTGTCATCACATTTGGCGAATAACTACATTTTGAAACGGGTTTCAAGGATACATCCGTTAATTGGGGACAAAAGCTTAACGAAAATTTAACGTCCTTAACCTTAAACCCGTCAGGCAGTCAGTATAGACAGACCTACACCGTACTATACACGTTTAAAGCTCGAGCAAGTCCCTTCTTCCTTACCGTGCTTTTCACACTCTTCACGTGTATCAAACGCCTTTCCGGAATAGTCTTCTATTTCACCATCTTTGTTGGTTCGTCTCCATCGCCATTTACCTTCAACATCTTTATAAATATCACACTTTGGCATACAAAAAAATTTATGGTTTATAATTTATAACCAGAAAAATGCAAATTTGTTTCTCTAAATATCACAAATTTTACTACAAAATTAAAGAATAGTTAATATTTTGTAATATTTTTACTCATAATGCGGCAGTTTGCCTTACTTAAGTAAAATACTATGGTTACATTACGGCGTTGATTAATGATAACAAAAAAGATCGTATGCAAGATTTAAAACGCAAGTTTCAGGATATTTTAGCTGTCGCTGACGTTCGTATAAACGGCAACCGTCCATGGGATATTCAGGTTCATAACGATCGTCTCTATCCGCGTGTTTTACAACAGGGTTCACTCGGCTTCGGTGAAGCCTATATGGACGGCTGGTGGGATGCAGAACAACTCGATGAATTTTTTTATCATATCTTACGTGAAAATTTGCAACAGGAAGTTTCTTTGAGCTGGCCCATGCTGCGAACATTCGTAAAATCATGGCTGCAAAATCCCCAGAGCGGGAAAAAATCTTTTGAAGTGGGTAAGCGTCATTACGACACGGGCAACGACCTGTTCGAGCGGATGCTGGATAAACGCATGGTTTACACCTGTGGTTACTGGCTGGGAGTTGACACGCTGGATGAAGCACAGGAAAAAAAGCTGGATATGGTATGTCAAAAGCTACAGCTTTCTGCCGGGCAGCGCGTGCTTGATATCGGCTGCGGCTGGGGGAGTTTTGCCAAATTCGCCGCTGAAAATTATGATGTGGAAATCGTTGGACTAACCGTCTCACGCGAACAGCAGGAGCTGGCCCGCGACCGCTGCAAAGGGTTACCGGTTGAAATTCGCCTGCAGGATTATCGCGAAATGGATGAGAAATTTGACCGCATTGTTTCACTGGGCATGTTTGAGCATGTAGGCGTCAAAAATTACCGTACGTATATGCGGGTGGCTGCACGCTGCCTCGGCGATGACGGCATTTTTGTACTGCACACCATCGGTGGCAACATCTCCGTACGCAATACCGACCCCTGGATTGAAAAATATATCTTCCCCAATTCCATGATTCCATCCATCCGGCAAATCGGGCTGGCGATTGAAGATTTATTTGTGATGGAACAATGGGACAATTATGGACCCCATTATGATCGTACGCTGATGGCCTGGTACAAAAATGTGAATGACCATTGGGATGAACTCAAACACAAGTACTCGGAACGATTTTACCGCATGTGGGAATATTACCTGATGGCCAGCGCCGGCAGCTTCCGTGCCCGTAAAAATCAACAGTGGCAAATTGTTCTTTCCAAAAAAGGACTGGTGGATAAACCACCTGTCGTCTCCTCTTCAGAAAATTAGCCTTTACCGGGCAAACAGCTCTTCTCTGTTTTTACCCACGGTCTGCCTGACACCAGAAACTGAATTCAGGGTATTCGATATCTTTCAGGGTTCACGCCGGCAGCTTTGCAATCAAAATTTTTAAAGCCCTTCCCTTGACTTCTTCCAGCTAAGAATCTATGCTTGCTTCACTTTATCGGTTTAATTATAATATAAAGACTTGTTAAATAATTCAGTTTCAATGAAATTTTAGGCAATTAATGACAGAGGAATCAACGGGGCCCATTTCTACAAGCGACAAAACCTTTTTTGGCCATCCACGCGGTTTAGCGACCCTCTTTTTTACGGAGCTTTGGGAGCGGTTCAGCTATTATGGATTACGCGCCCTGTTGATTCTTTTTATGACGGCCCCGCTGCTGCAAAAAAATGCCGGACTGGGGTTCAGCACCCGCAAAGCATCAGCTATTTATGGATTATACACAGCGGCCGTGTACCTGCTTACTATCGCCGGCGGGTGGATTGCCGACAATCTCTGGGGACACCGAAGAACCGTTTTTATTGGCGGCTGTATTATCGCACTGGGGCATTTTACCATGGCTTCGCCCCTTGTAGGCATCCCAACCCTGCCTTCATTTTATGCCGGCCTGGTCTGTATTGTGCTGGGAACCGGCCTGCTAAAACCCAATGTCAGCACGATGGTGGGTTCGCTGTATCCGAAAGCCACGAAAGAAGAAATGGAACGGGGCGAGAATACCGACTGGGGCGCTCGGCGCGATGCCGGATTTTCTATCTTCTATATGGGCATCAATATCGGCGCCATCCTGGGTCCTACCATTTGCAGCTACCTTGGCGAAGATTATAATTATCACTGGGGATTTTCAATAGCCGGTTTTGGCATGCTGTTAGGGCTGATTGCTTATTCGATAGGCTCCCATTATCTCGGGCCGCCCGGAAAATTTCTGCCCGATATTTCCTCGCGGGAATTACGGTTACGTAATGTTAAATTTTATGGGACGCTGGGACTGTCGGCTGTTATCTGTGCCATTTTTGCATATATCACCATTTCGGGTATGGTGCCGCTGGGGCTTGATGCATTTACGAAATATCTCGGATATCTCATCCTGGCAGTCACTGTTTTTTATTTTACGTATTTGCTTACTCTGGGTGGCTATGATGCCGATCAAAATAAAAAACTATTTGCCATTTTCTGGCTTTTTCTGCTCTCCATCGTTTTTTGGGGCGGTTTCAACCAGGCCGGATCGTCAATGAATTTATTTGCCAAACATTTGACCAACCGGCATCTTGGTTTTCTGGGTGGCTGGGTGATGCCTGCCGGCTGGCTGCAGGATATTAACCCGCTGTTTATTGTGCTGCTGGCTCCTGTCTTCGGCTGGCTGTGGACTTGGCTGGCCCACCGCAATGCCAATCCTTCTATTCCGGTTAAATTTTCTTTGGGCCTGCTTGGTCTGGCTGCCGGTTTTTTTGTGATTTCATGGGGTGCGGCTTATGCAAGCCGGGCGCATACAGTGACGCCAGCCTGGTTGGTTGTTACCTATTTTTTCCACACGGTCGGTGAACTCTGTCTGTCGCCGGTCGGCTTATCCTCTATCACTAAACTGGCCCCCGAAGATCGCGTGGGCCAAATGATGGGCATCTGGTTTGTAGGCACCGGGCTGGGCAACCTGTTTTCAGGCTTGGTGGCCGGTACCATGCAGTCTCTTTCTCCTCATACCCTGTTCCTGGAAGTTGCCATATTTTCAGCCGGCGTCGGCGTCTTCGCTTTAATTTTAGCACCCCTTGTCAACAAATACCTGATGGGTGATGTGACGTAAAATTGCCTGAAGCTTTGTCCATAATCACCCCGTTTTGGATATCTCTAATTATTGTCAGAGGCCTTTGCAGGACCCCATATGTCATCCCGATCCGCCCGACTGGCCCTGTGGAATGCCACAACGTGTCCCCGGCAGGCCGGGATTCCACGGGGCTGGCGGAGAGGGATCTCAAGCGATAATACCGTTTGTCATCGTTGAAAAGGAATTATCAGGGACCACATTTGAGATTCCTCGTCTCCCGACGGCTGTCGGAATTCCTCGGAATGACCAAATCTTTAGTATTGCAAAGCCCTCTTATAAATAAAATCCAAGTATCTTCCTGCAGGAAGTTAAAAGATGTCACCCGTTTTTTTCAAAAGTGTTCCTAATAACCATTGGCTATCTTTTTAGACGGACGGCTAAGGTCGTCTGTGCTATCATTGACTATTTAAGAACGACAAATCAAAGGCAAAAATATTTA
>DASQZL010000379.1:0-4406 GCA_035638715.1 Balneolaceae bacterium | reverse complement strand
TTAATAATTTTTTTAGCTCGTTCAAGATCTTCTACTGAAGTATGGGAAGCATAATCACCATAACTCAAAGAGGAAATGATATTAAGTTTAACAGGACTATCATTCTTCAATAGCTGATCGAATACTTTTAATATTTCTGTTCCCCCTTTTCTAAAAAAATCTGCTCCAATTAAAGTAAATTCAATTCTAATATTATTAAGATTTTTTTCTTTATACGATGCAATTAAAGGTGCTTGAGGGGGATGCAAGACCTCCAACTTTTCGACTATAACCTCTTTATATGCGGGAGAATATTCTTTTAAAAAAGCTTCCTGAATTTGAGCTGCACAGCAAGACATGGCAATTATTTTTTTACAGTTATTTTTTGCTAACTGTTTAATCCCTTTATTATATAACCATTCGGGAATATTTCCCCATCGAGGTAAACTTGTTTCAAAAGTAGTAATCCATGGGTATGTATTCCAACTTATACCATTAAATAGATGCCAAATAGAATTGTCAGAATTTAATAACGAGTAGTGAGAATTACGCAAAAAAAGATTGCTTCCTATCAACCTATAAGCCAAATGCTGGGGAAACTTGAATAGATCATAAGATCGTTTATAGACTATGTCTTTGCTACCTTCATGCAAGATATTCCTTGAAGTCTTGTAGCCTCTCGATTTATAACGTACTATTATTTCCATATCTCTCTTTACTTAGGTGCTTTAGTTACACCGGGAATGTAATCTCGAAATTCCGTAATACTGGGCATGTCAGAAAGGAGTGTGAAGTTATTCCTGGCCAACCTAATCACTTCTCGAAGTATTTTCTTGTTATGCCATATATTACTTTTTACCTCTGGAAGAATCGGTTCCACATCATTGACTACATCCAACAGTAGCTTGATCCACTGGACACTTATCAAGTAATAGTTAAATTTTTTTATATGATCTTTTCCATTTTTGCCCATCTGCAATGCAGTATCAGGATGAATTAATAGGTACGTAATTCGTTCTGCTAACTGATTCTTATTTGCACACAGATAACCACTTTCTCCATCAGCAACGGTATCCAGCAGCCCGCCCCTTTTTCCTGCAACTACTGGTGTTCCAACGGATTGAAACTCCGTTGCTACCAGACAAAACGTTCCAATACCCATCGGATCGGCAACTCCGACTTGTGAGCGGCGCATGATATCCCATTTTTCCTCGCCCAAATTCCCATGGAAAACAACTGACTCATCAGGGTTGCCATCCTTGTCTGATAAATACTTTCGCCACCTTTGCTCGTAAGACTCTGCCGCAATACCCCATTTCCCCAACTCATTACCTCTCGAATATACCTTACCAGTCCCAATAACATGCAACTTCGCATCCAATACATTTTTTCGAATTTTTGGCCATATCGATGCCAATACATGAAATCTATTCATAGGCACAATACTTCCCATATAGGTAACGGAATGAGAATCTTTTTCTACCTTTTTATCCACTTGTTGATGCACCGGATTGTAGATAAAGGTTCCCTTCCTGATCACAGGATGATCTCTCATTGAGTCCAGCTGTTCTCGGCTAACTGCAACAACTCGCTTTACATTCTCGCACTTATTCAAGCCATGTAACACAGATGGATAGAGATAATTATGAGACCATGCAATAGCTTTTAGATTAGTTTTATTTAGTGATTTCAGCAAATTCTTAAATCTGGGATATTGGGGCCACCAAATAAAAATGTCACATCCAATTTCTGAAGCCTGACTAACTGCTTCTATACAGCTTTTAGCTTCTATAGCATTAATGTCATCGGGTAATCTTTTTATTGAGGGGGCAAATAAAACGGGTTCTATAATATGACTAAATAATTTTTGCAAAAAGTAGGTAATTGCAATAAACAGGTAATGTGTACCCCCAATCCCTGGATTCCCTTTTTCAGGGGAAGAAAGCTCTACGTCTTTTATGCCATTATTGTTTATAAATAAGCCAACTTTAACCTTAGTCATAAAGAATATTATCAGAATTTGTAATTAAAGTATTCAATTTCCGGCTCACATATTTTTTTCAGCAGATTTATTTCATACTCCTCTTTATAAAATTTGCGATAGTCGTACTTGTTTTGCCGTTTCATTTTTGGTAATTCATTAGGCAAAGGGATGTCAATTATCTTACAGATTTTTTTCATCTCTTCTCTTAGATTTTCGAATTTTCCTACATAATCCATCACAATTTCATCTTTAATGGTATACATAGGCCAACTCTTAAACCTAAATTTTCCAGAATCAACTCCTTCCAAATATGTTCTGAATGTAATCTTATTGGTAAGCCCGCGGTATAAATAGTCAGAAACTGCCCTTTCATATGGATTACGCACAAAGCAAAACTTAAAAGCCTCCTCAAATATTTTACTATCAAATTTCTTTATTTCTTCGATAGTACTATGGGAACCTATCCCATATTTCTTTTTTTGACTTTGAGATAGGATGTTTAAAAGTCCTGCTGGCCTGAATAAATAATCAGGTCTCTTAATTAGACCACCTAAACTATTTAAAATAGACTTCGGATAAAATATATCTTTTACAAACTGACTATTGGGATGAATACCTTTTAAATAACATTCATCCCATGATCCAAGCATAATATCATTATCACCCAGATAAGGTGATAAAAAAACTTTAATTGAAGATCCAGCTGTTTTACGATTATGTATAAAAATAAAATTATGCTTATAACTAATAATCATTTCTTTATATCCACTTTTTATCTTATTAAGGTGCTATATTTATACCCGGAATATAGTCTCGAATTTCCGTAAAAATTGTCAGCTCAGAAAGAGGTGTGAAGTTATTCTTGGCAAATCTGAATATCTCCCAGAATATTACTCAATTAACCATCTATTGGGTTTAAGTCTCCCAACCTGTTATCCGCTTCATTTGCTGCAACCAGCTCTGAGGCGGGTCCAATGCCAAGCTTGAATTTAAATCTTTTTTGTAACATCATCACCTAATTTTTTTATTTTCATCTTTAACCTAACCTTCAGTTGTTTTTTTGAGCTGAGCTCCGAGCATTCCAAACGGCTGTCTGGTTTGAGGAAGTTCCAGACTGGTTCGCTGTGACGCTTTAGCTCTTGGTGGATCGCGTAAAGCCAATGGGGTTTGTAACCGTTGCGCGAGGAGCTTATGGTCCCTGCCGTCTGTTCTTAGTCGTTTTTTTCAGCTAAGATTGATCAATTTTCTCCGTCTACTTTCTTTTTGGGCAAGGCTTCCAAAGTTTGATTTAATCAAAAAATTCCCGGAGGCTTGGCCTTGGAGTTGTTCATTCATAAACAGATTTTAATTATACTATTATGTTCTTTATTTCTATATTAATATGCTAAAAATACTGAAAATCTTGAGATTAAAATACGTGTATACTGGGTCTGTATAATTAAATACACATAGATTAAACTCTAACTTCCTCTGTTTTATTAAAGCTAATTCGAAAAATTTGCTGATGGAAAAATTAGCAATCGTTGTGGGCACACGTCCTAATTTTATTAAAATAACTCAATTTAACAAAATTGCCGGTCAATTATATTCGGGCGATATCGATATTCGTATTATTCATACGGGCCAGCATTATGACCACAAGATGGCTAATGTATTTTTCGAACAGTTCGATTTAACCCCGGATGTTTTTCTGGAAATTCCTCCTCAATCTCCGAACACGCAAATGGCCGAAGTGATGTTGCGGCTCGAAAAGATTTTAGATGATTTACAGCCCGACCTTCTAATGGTCGTAGGTGATGTGAATTCTACTTTAGCAGCTGCTCTTACTGCCAACAAAATGGACATAAAGCTTGCTCACCTCGAAAGCGGTCTTCGAAGTTTTGACCGCTCAATGCCCGAAGAGATTAATCGTATTCTTACGGATGAAATTGCCGATTATTTTTTTGTAACGGAAGACAGCGGCAAAAAACATCTGCTGGAAGAAGGTAAAAATGAAGAGCAAATATATTTTGTAGGCAATACCATGATCGATACCATGGTAGCGTTTGATGATCAAATTAAAAATGCAGATATAATAGAAAAATTGAATTTAGATAATGATTTTGCCCTTGTTACTATTCACCGCCCTGCTACTGTGGATAATAAAGAGGGACTACAAAAGATGATTCGACTGCTTCATGCCGTTTCTGAACGATATCAGGTTGTCTTTCCTATACATCCCCGAACGGTCGACCGGCTGGAAAAATTTGACTTATTGCAGTCTTTTCAATCTAATAAAAAATTAACGCTGACGGAGCCGATGGATTATTTTTCTTTCCAGAAACTCATCCAAGAATGCACGGTTGTATTAACGGACAGTGGGGGGATACAGGAAGAAGCGACTTACCGAAAGGTCCCTTGCCTTACGTTACGTCCCAATACCGAGCGACCTTCGACGATAAAT
>DASQZL010000378.1:0-3969 GCA_035638715.1 Balneolaceae bacterium | reverse complement strand
TTTATCACCCATTTGCTTCTTTACTTAATTTGTTATTTTTAGTTTTCGAGTGAAAAATATTTCAATTTAAATCAATTTTATGGTAGTTGAACAACAACAAATCACCTTGTCCGCTAAAGAGCGTGGATTTCATATTATCACAGATGAAATTTTAAAACAATTGACCAAAATCAAACAGATAGAAACCGGAATTGCTCATATTTTTATACAGCATACAAGCGCCAGCCTGACGCTCAATGAAAATGCAGACCCTTCAGTACGGCGTGATTTCGCCAACCATTTTAAGCGAATGGTGCCGGAAGACACTTCGCTGTATGAACATACGCTTGAAGGTGCCGACGACATGACTTCGCATATTAAAAGCTCCCTGCTGGGCTCCTCGGTTTCTATTCCCGTTACAAATGGTAAATTAAATCTCGGTACCTGGCAGGGCGTATACCTCTGTGAGCACCGAAATCATGGCGGGCGCCGCAAACTTGTTGTCACGGTGATGGGGGAGTAGGAGTAAGATTGCCAACATTATCTATAGTTAATAAGACTCTCTGAGGAACTTTGTAACGAAGCCTCGCCCCTGCGCATGTCTCAGGAAAAATAATTACATTAATGTTTGATAACCGATAAATCACTCATCTTAAATAACATGGATTTCTCTCATGCATTTGAAAATAACGAACGCTGGGTTAGGCAAAAGCTAAATCTTGATGATAATTACTTTCGGGAATTGGCACGGGGACAAAAACCCGACCTCTTATATATCGGATGTTCAGATAGCCGCGTGACTCCTGAACTGATAATGAGTGCTGAACCCGGCGATATTTTTGTGCATCGGAATATGGCCAATATCATTCCGAATGATGATTTGAACGCCCTTTCGGTGATCGATTATGCGGTAAATCATCTGGAAGTTGGGCATATTGTGGTTTGTGGACATTATGGATGCGGCGGGGTGAAGGCAGCAATGCAAACAGATGACCTGGACATGCTCAATCCTTGGCTCAAGCATGTTAGAGACGTATACCGGGTGCATAAGGACGAGTTGACAAACATCACTGATGAAAACGACCGGTATAAACGATTGGTAGAACTCAATGTTTATGAACAGTGTGCAAATCTGCTCAAGATGCCAAAGGTACAACGAGCCCGAAAGGAATGGCAGTTAAATCTGCACGGATGGGTATTTGATCTGCATAGTGGGAGGCTCATCGATCTCGATTTCGATATGGATGCACTCTGGGATGAACTTAAAAGTATTTATTCACTCTCCTGAAATGAGAACCACTTTAAAATCAGCTTGAAGATTAGCAGGCTTTGCATATTTCCTGCTAATCTCGTTCACCCTGGAATGCATCGTTTAACGCGAATCTAAGAAAAGCTTTATTCAACCAACCTGTCTAATAATTCTTTTACACAGAGCTATTCAAAGAACCACGTAATGACATTATGTCTTTGTGGTTCTTTGTGAATCCATTGCCCAACTTTGTGTAATAAAACTTAGACTTTTCAGTCAAATTCAGATTCGATCAAAGCCAATATTTGAGCGTTACCCCACCATAAATCGTAGGTTTATAAGGCGCAGGCGAAACGTAGCCATCCCCCAGCGATCCAACATTCTGTCCCACGAAAAGGAAATTATAATAGGTGCTGCCGGTCAGGTTATTGCTGCCTACAAACGCATTCAGCCCAACATGATGTCCCAACTGTTTTTTATAGCCGATGCGGCCGCTCAGTAAGGTGTAAGACTTCACAGAATGCTTGTTATCAAAGGTAAATGTCGTTTTATCCATGTATCGCAGGTTCGCGTGCAGATAAAATCCCGGGCTGGTCTGCATATTAACTCCCAGGTTGAAGCGATTTGGTGGCACCCCAGCAACCTTATTGCCCGAGTAGTTCGCTGTGACGGAATCCTGCCCAGCCGAATTTTGAGCAAATTCTTTGAAATTATCGTACCGGAAATAGGCATAGGTATAACTGAACTGAGCACGCAGGTGTGACACCGGTCCATTATTATTTTGAATGACATCGTAACCAAGTGCCAATTCCAGTCCTTTATTCTGCTGTTTGCCCACATTCGTCGTATACTGGGTATCATTGATGTACTGCGTGGCCAACCGATTGTTTATTTTCAAATCAAACAGGGCCAGTTTATAGTAGAACCGATCGTTCAGCAGGTGTGCTTTTGAACCGACTTCATACTGTACAGCATGCTCTGGCTTGAGGCGCTCATTAACCGAACCGTCGCCTGCAATGATATCGCTGAGCAAGGGCGGCGAATCACCCGTATTGATGCTTGCATATAACGAGAACTTACCGTCGAAAGATTTAAGTACGGAAGTGCTCGGGCTGAAGCTGGGATCAAACGTCTTCGTCTGCGTGCTACTGCCGTCATAGAGACTGCCGTTCTTGAGCATATTCCGAATGCCAAACTTATCTACATTAAGAATGCCGCCGACCGTCACTTTGAAATTCATCGGAAGCGCAAACTGCCATTGCGCAAACACATTATAATTCAATGCATAGTTTTGGTTGTCCGTTGGGAATTGGGGTTTCGTACTGGGCTTAAAAGGCGGATGCACAAAAGGTGGAATAAAAACACCGTTTTGTGACTCATCAGAATGCTGGATGTAAGCGCCCAGCTGTCCGGTTATGCCCACACTGCTTAACTGCTGCTGATAAGTGAAGTTCGTGCGCGCACCTACATTCAGAGAGTTGTAATAATTGAAACCGTGCGCAAAATTTTGATCCAGCGTATGGCCCGTTCCAAAAACGGTGGTTTTATTGCTGAAATGTTTGTTAAATGTGTGGAATGAAGTGATACCTGCGCGGAATCCCTTAAGCTTTACTCCGCCATTATTGTTCACATAATCCGGATTAGCGATGGCTTTATGGCCATAAAAGGCCAAACTATCAATGTTGCCGGCCAATTGCTCATCCGAGTGCTCGTAACTAAAATAAGCCGTAATCTGTTCTTTGTCTGAGACATTAAAATGCCCCAAGCCACTGAAGTAATCTTTTTTAGAAGCATCATGCGGACGGAAGCCATTATACGACTGACGCCCGTAATTAAGCGTCAGATCCATATTATCATTCTTTGTCTTCAACGCCGTATTGTTTCTTAACAGTCCGTAGCTGCCGCCCACTACCTGCTCGGAAAGGCTTGTTCCATTTTCTTGGGGTCGTTCCGAATAGAGGTTAACCGCACCGGCAATTTCGTTACCGTAAAACGGTGATGGTCCCTTAACAATTTTAACCCGACCAAGTGTTGCAAAATCAACGGCATCCATGATGGTCGTTCCGGTGGCATCGGTGACCGGCACATCATTCAAATATAATTGATAGCCCATCCCGTTAAAATTGATATTCTTTCCGGCATTAGGGTAATAGCCGCGAATGGTGATGCGCTGTCCACCCCACGGCGAACGTGACTGCATCTCAACGCCGGGCACCGTGTTCATGGCCTCGCGCAGCCGCAGCCCCGACTGAGTATGCAAATCGGTCGTGCTGAGCGTTGCCGTAGAAGAAGCTTCATGTACCTTGACCTGTCCGTTCCTCCCGCGCACGGTAATATGCTGCAGCGAATAAGACAGCGAAACCAGTGAAATTTCTAACGATTTCTGGCAACTTTTGATACGTCGGCCTTTGGTCTTATAGCCCGTATACGAAACGGTGATTTCCATGGGTGAATGACATGGAATGCGAAAATGCCCACTGGCATCACTGGTTGTACCTTGATGATTGCCATACGAAATATTTGCACCGGCCAGAGGCTTATGATTTTGAGCGTCGACAACCTGCCCGGGAATAGATTTCTGAGCCGCAGCAGATCCAACCGTGGTTGTCATAAATAACACAAATATCCATCCAAAAAATAATTGTTTGTTCATAATAAATTTGTTGTAATTCCAGATTGATTGATAACGTATGCCGCCGGAATAACAGCGATTAGCCATTAATACAGAGACGCTAACTGAT
>DASQZL010000377.1:0-7845 GCA_035638715.1 Balneolaceae bacterium | reverse complement strand
ATTTCCTTTTCGAGCAACGGTTGAACGTGTTCCAGAAAAGACTGTGTGAGATTAATTTTATAATCAAGCGAACGGCTGCGCAGCGTTGATCCCATAATTTTAAGCCTCTTTCTGAGGAGGGGGGCAAGACTGATCTTTTTTAATTTAGTACCTCCCAGAAAAGCAAGATATACTACGCGTCCGTCCGAATTTAGGACCCTTATATTTTTATCCCAGTACGGGGCCCCGACAAAATCAACGATTAAATCAACGGGATTTTCTCCAAGCTCTTTGTTTATTTCTCCGGCAAAATCCTGTTCGTGGTAGTTGATGGCATAATCGGCCCCAAGGCTTTTACAGCTTTCAAGTTTTCGTTTTTTTCCGGCCGTAGTGATAATGCGGGCATCAAAAGAATGACGTGCCAACTGAATGGCCGCCGTACCCACGCCGCTGCCCCCGGCATGAATAAGTACGGTTTCATGCGGTTGTAATTTTCCTGTCCAGTGTAATGTTTGCCAGGCGGTAAGAAAAGTTTCAGGAACAGCTGCAGCCTGGGCAAAGGAAAAACTTCCAGGGACTGGCATCGCCATTTTTTCCGGAATTGTGCAGTATTCGGCATATCCACCGCCGGGCAGCAAGCCGTAGACGGCATCACCGGGTTTCCAGCGTTGAACGTTTGCACCGGCTGCTTCAACAGTCCCCGCCATTTCAAGTCCAAGTATTTCGGATGCTCCTTCCGGAGGAGGATAATTACCGGATCGCTGAAACAGATCAGCCCGGTTTAAAGCAGTTGCTTTGATTTTTACCAGGATCTCATCATGAGCGGGTTCTGGCTTTTCAATCTCCCCAATCCTCAAAGACGAATTTTTGCCTGGATTAATAACCTGAACAGCTTTCATAAATCAGAAAAGAAAGGATATTTGTTATCGGTCCAACCGGAAATACTTAATTAATTGACTTTCGCTCGCTTTTTATCCTTAATTTCAGCACGGCGGTAGCAGTCTTCAATATTATCACAAGTGCCAAAAAAATGCAGAGAATGTCCGGTAATGTTGAAATCATGCATTTGTTCCATCATGGTTTTTATCTCCTGAATACGTGGATCACAAAATTCCATGACAGCGCCACATTCTTTACAAATGATATGATCATGTTGTTGATAGGCGTAAGCACGTTCATAATAATACTGGTTTTTGCCAAACTGCTGACGTTGCACCAGTCCAGATTCGACTAATAAATCGAGCGTATTGTATACTGTAGCACGTGAAACACGCATGCCTTCATCCTTCATATTGAAAAAGATATCATCGGCATCAAAATGCCCATCAGCCTGATAAATCTCATCAAGTACCATAAACCGTTCGGGAGTTTGTCGCTGTCCCTGTTCTTTCAGATGAGAACGAAAAATTTCCTTTACGACATCAATCGTTTCTTTCTTTGCGGGTTGAGCCATGATTGGGTCTTTTTTTAAAAAATACGTAAATCCGTAGTTCTTTTAAAATAGAATTGTTTTCGTTCGTATACAAAATATTTACTAAAAAACCATAAGAATGTTATATTAATTGCATTTTTATTCGTTTTTTAAGAAATGAACAATTTTTGTTTATCATTTACAGCAATAATTCCATTTATTTGTCTGCAAAAGGGGATAAGTAGAATTATAACAGAATACATTTTTCAAAAGAATTGGTTTATGTATCTGAAAATAAATCTTAGTTAAAATCAGTTTTTGCCATAATCTATATGCCGACTATTGTTCCATTTGAAACGCTGACGGATCTTTTTCTAAATCTGTCGGATAAATACAAAAATTCAGGCAAAACTGCTTTCGCGTTCAAACCTTCAACCGATAAGGAATATAAATCTATTTTTTGGGATGAAGTGACGGATGATGTTTATAACGCGGCAGCATGGCTTGTGGAATCAGGTATTCAACCGGGTGACAGGGTCGCTTTACTCAGCGAAAATCGCTATGAATGGGCGGTGGTTGATCTTGCATTACAGTTAATTGGGGGCGTAAATGTTTCCATCTATGCAACATTACCCGCGGAAGAATGTGCTTACTTATTGCAAAATTCAGGAGCGAGGGTGCTTTTTGCATCCACAGGGATACAGCTAAAAAAGGCAAATGACGTTTTTGAGAATTGTCCGGATCTGGAGCGTGTGGTCGCCTTTGACAGGCCAAGAACTGATGACTATTTGAAGCCAGCGTACGTCTCTCTCTTCGAAACAAGACTGTCGGAGGGAAAAAATCTGCTTTCAAAGCATGAGGAAACTATCAATAGTCGCGCACAAAGTATCCAGCCAGGTGATCTGGCAACTCTTATTTATACTTCGGGTACCACCGGTGAACCCAAGGGCGCAATGCTTAGCCATAAAAATATTGTAAGCAATGTAAAAGCGGCTCACCAATATGTCGATATCTATGATACCGATCGCTGCCTCTCATTTTTGCCGGTTTGTCATGCGCTGGAACGCACTGCCGGTTACTATGCGATGTTGGCAGGCGGTGCCGAAATCTATTACGCTGAAAGTGTTAATACGGTGGCCAAAAATTTGACTGAAGCACGTCCGACCTTACTATTGAGCGTTCCCCGGCTTTTTGAAAAAATATATAACCGGGTAAAGAAAAATGTTGAAGAAGGGTCCAAATTAAAGCGCGCTATTTTTAATTGGGCCGTGAAGGTCGGGAACAAATATGCTGACGGGCAGCGAGGTATTGTTAGTTTGCAAAAAATGATGGCCGATAAGCTTGTATTTAATGAATTGCGCGGACGGACCGGTGGACGAATTAGATTTTTTATTTCCGGCGGTGCGGCTTTGTCAAAAAAAATTATTCGTTTTTTCCGTGCTGCCGGCCTGCCTATTCTGGAGGGGTACGGGCTGACGGAAACTTCTCCCATTATTAGCGCTCCGCGAAATGAAGAAATACGTGCGGGAATGGTGGGACAAATATTGAAAGGCATTACTGTAGGCATTCAGCGTCTGGGAAAGAATATTATTATCTGCCAAATAAGTGGTGAGGATTATCCTACACATAAAAGCTCTGAAGAGGGTGAGATTTTATGCCGGGGGGGTAATGTAATGATGGGATACTGGAATGACGAGGAAGCAACCTGCCAGGTAATTGATGAGGACGGCTGGCTGCATACCGGCGATATTGGTCGTTTTCAGGATGGATACCTGCAGGTTACGGATCGTATTAAGCATATGATTGTCAATGCCGGTGGTAAGAATATTTACCCGGGGCCTATTGAGGATCTGTTTAAAACAAGTCAATGGATTGAGCACATCATTGTAGTCGGTGAAGGTGAAGTCTATATGGCAGCGCTTATCGTTCCTGATTTCGATATGTTGGAGGATTGGGCTGATAAGCAGGGCTTGTCATTTCAGTCTAAAAAAGAGATGATTGAATATGAAGATGTTCAGAAAATTTTTGAGCAGGAGGTAAAAGAATATTCCGGCAATTTGGCGTCTTACAAAAAAATTCGTGATTTCAGGTTAATACCTGATGAATTTACCGTGGAGACCGGCGAACTCACCCCGACAATGAAAGTAAAAAGAAAAGTTGTAATAGAGCAATATCAATCGTTAATCAATGAAATATATAGCAAGGATAAGTATGATCGCAGGTGATGTTAATTGGTGTTAATCAATTTTCATGAAAGTAAAATTTTGTATTAATCAATCATTTGTTTTTAATTTTCAATTATTTTAGATCAATTTGTCTTTGAAATTTTCGGACGATTAGATTGGTTGTTCTATTTGAAAGGATAAATTATTGCTCAATATAAAATAGATTGTCAAAGTAGTTTTCATTTACTGATGCGAAACTCTTAACTTTTCGAAGCTTAAGTCTGTTTTTGCAGATAAAATTTTCACCCTAATTTTTAATAAAGCATTTTTATGATTGTTTATCGAATTTTTCTATGGGTTCATGTCATTTCCGCCGCCTGTTGGATATTAGCCTTTCTGACAAGTTTATTTTATGCGTTTAAAGTGAGCGGCGCTGCCAAGACGGGAGAGGAAAAAAAATTTATGCAGAGTGAGCGCAAAGCGACCAGCATCGGCGCCCATGTCGGATCGGTCGGCATTTTGATATCCGGTCCGATTTTGAGTTCAATTTCGGGCGGACCGCAGTGGGGATGGTTTCCATTTCATCAATTTACATGGCTTGCTATTAAGCAAATAGTATTTATCGTCATTTTATTTTTGGTGGCGTTTTCAGTTAAGAAAAGCCTCAGTTTTAAGAAACAAATTCGCGGAGAGGGGAGCGATATGGTAAGCAAGCAAGCCCGTAAAAAATGGAAAAGCGCTTATCTGATTTCTCTGGCGGTATATATTTTAGTTGTTTTCAATGCGTACCTGGGATCAGCCAAACCTTTTTAAGAATCTGGAAGGTTCTTTAGAAAGCCCCTTCCATTTTAAACGGTCCGGTCGTCATTGAACCATTTATTTTAGATGCTGCATGCACTGCTCAACGGTCGTTGCCGTCTTTAGCAGACGACGGTTCTTTGGGGTGACAAATTCGGCTTCTACGGCATGATCAATAAATGAAATGAGCTGATCGTAGTAACCGTCAACATTCGCCAGGATTACGGGTTTTGCATGCAGTTCGAGCTGGGCCCACGTGATCACTTCAAGCAGTTCTTCAAAGGTTCCAAAACCGCCGGGCAAAGCAACGTATGCGTCACATAAGGCCGACATTTTGGCTTTACGCTCGTGCATGGTATCCGTAACTTCAAGCTGAGCCACACCGGTATGAGTACGTTCAGGCCGCTTCAAATGATTGGGAATCACGCCATGCGTGTGGCCGCCATTTTCGATTACGGCATTGGCCACTTCATTCATCAACCCGACTGATCCGCCACCGAAAATTAATCCTATATTTTCACGGGCAAGAGAAGTACCCAGTTTCCGGGCAAAATAAGTATGTGCTGGATTGGTCCCTTTACGAGATCCGCAAAAGACACAAACATGACGAATATTCATGGTTATACGGCTACTTTCATTCGGTTGACAACTTCTTCGAGTTTGTCTAAAAAGAACTCGATTTCCTCTTCAGTATTATCTTTACCCAAGCTGATCCGGATGCTGGAATTTGCAATATGATCGTCGAGCCCGATTCCCGAGAGGACGTGTGAAGCTTCGACCGTACCTGAGGAACAGGCCGAGCCATTTGAGACACAGATATCCTCCATTTCAAGATTGAGCAGCAACATTTCGCCATCCACGCCCTGATTATTTTTACCGGTAAGCGATATATTTATGATGTAGGGGACGCAATTTTCATCATTGCCATTCATGGAAATGATGTCGGGAAAGCGTTCATGAAGACCATCAACTAACGTTTTTCGAAGGTTCCTGCAATGCTGCAGGTATTCATCACGATTTGCTTCCATAAGCTCAAGGGCTTTGCCCATCCCCACAATGCCGGGGACATTCAGCGTACCTCCGCGCCGGCGCCGTTCCTGCGAACCGCCATGCATCCACGGCATCCAGGGGGTAGCGTGACGAATATAAAGCACGCCTATGCCTTTGGGGCCGTATATCTTATGTCCGCTGACACTTATAAAATCGACGCCCATTTTTTTAACATCGATCGGCAGCTTGCCTGTACTCTGTACCATGTCCGAATGAAACGGGACGTCATGCGCACGGCATACTCCTGAAATCTCTTCAATAGGGTTGATGACCCCAATTTCGTTGTTCACGTGCATCAGGCTCACCATAGCCGTTTCTTCAGTGATGGCGTCAGCAACCTTTTGCGGTGAAATCATACCATTTTTTTCAGGTTTCAGGTAGATAGGCTTAACCCCGTTTCGTTTGGCGGCCTCCACCGAGTGCAGTACGGCATGATGCTCGAGGGGTGAGGTGATAATTTCTTTTTTGCCTGTTGCCTGCAAAACCCCTTTTATGGCCGTATTGTCACTTTCAGTGCCGCCGCTGGTAAAAATAATTTCAGCCGGTTCCGCCCCGAGAATTTCAGCTATGGATTCGCGGGCTTCCTCAACGGCCACACGCGCCTTATTGCCCATCTGATGAGTGGAATTGGCATTCCCGTATTCCTCCAGGAAATAAGGCTTCATGGCCTCAAAAACCCGTTCATCAACCGGAGTCGTAGCGGCATGATCGAAATAAATCGTGTGCATAAATTAATTCTGTAAATCTGTTGTGATAAGAAAATTCCTTGTAAAATATACTAAAAAATGATCATAAAATCATTGCTGAAGTGTTACGATACAGCTTCCGAAGCGAGTGAAAATTATAAAATAACAAAAACAGGGAATGATGGTAAAAACTTGAATCAAGTTGGTAAAAGAAAAGTTGTTTGCGAGGCTTGGACGAATTTTTTCATGTTTATTCAGAGTCCTTCTCCGTTATGTGACTTTATTGCCGTTCGCGGAGATGACTAATTAAAATTATCTCCTATTGTCATCATAAAAAAGCACTGCAAAAAAGCTCCCTATCGGCTGATACAGCTGAGTCATTCCGAGGAATGCCGACGGTAGTCGGGAGACGAGGAATATCAAATGTCGAATTGATTTATATTCAGTACGTAATTACTGCTCTATTCCTGGGTTGAGATCCATCCTCAATACTCTCGTCGGGATGACAAACAGGACCAGTGATGTGGATTTCATTTTGTTGTCATAGCAAGCATTGTCAAAAAAATGCCCTCAAGATTATAAACAAGTTGCAATGCCGATAATTCAGGTTCGGGATGATTAATAAATCAACGTGAGTCATAGCATTCGAGCTAAATCTATTTTGCCGGGCTGTGAAAGAAACTGTTCCATAGAGCCACACACCTGCATGTTAAAAAACACTTCGGTGTGCATCTCTGTGTAATAGCAATAGAACACTTATTTGTTTTTTTTATCTTCATACGGCCATTTTTATATGGGGCCGCGTTATTTTTTTCAAATTAAGCATTAAAAAAATGTTGCGCATAGCCTGCAGATAAACTCTTAGTATTTTTTCTTGAATTCGTGTTGTTTTAGATCCCGCACCCGACTCGCCGGATTCACCGGTAGTAATGGCATTCGGGGTTCTGTAAAGGCCTCTTATATATTTTTTTCGATTTGTTTCAAAACTTGCGCTGCCGTTTCCGTTGCTTGTTTTGCGGCCATTTTTTGGGCAATTTCAAGCGCGCATCCCCAGGAAAGGGTCACGCCGGCACCGCCATGACCGTAGTTATGAATGACTCGCTTACTTCCAAGCGTTTCCTCTTCGAGGCGAAGTCCGTTTTGCGGTGCACGAATATAGCGATATCCCAGCATCGACTCGGTCTCATCCGATACATCAAACGACAGCTGATAACTTTCTTCCAGGATTTCGCGGTTTAGATCAACAATGGCCGCCGGAATCTTCAGATCATCAATGGAATAGCTATCCCCTCGGAATTCCTCACCGCTCCAGTTTTTGTCACCATCCAGCCTCCCTGTTTGGCGGCTGCCGCCGATATACCAGCCATCTTTGCGGGGGTAGCAATAGACATCGCAGTGATTGCCCTGCAAATCGGCATAGACGGAAGTCCCCGGAGAATAGTTGTAGGAGAGAATTTCACCGTGATCGTTGGTGATCAATGGCCTATCTGGCTGATGAAGAAGATGTCCGCGTACCAGCAATTGCTCATCGCCGGGATCATCGAATAGAAAGGGGCTGCCGGCACCGGCGCAATTGATGATGATGGGCGCCGGGAGCTTACCAATTTCGTCAGGCGTCAGTTTTTTGAGGGTGATCGTCCCCCCGCTTTGTCTGTAACACTTCACCAAAGCAGGAAAATACAGCGGCCAGTCGGCAAAAATACAGTCAAACCGCCAGCCGTAGAGCGATTGCCTGCTCTTTCGCCTTGGGATGAAT
>DASQZL010000376.1:0-2637 GCA_035638715.1 Balneolaceae bacterium | reverse complement strand
AGACCAGTATGAAAATTTTATTAAACAAAAAAATGGCGCCATCGTAGGCGAAAAAATCATGCAAAAATATGGATGGCATGTCGGTGATATCGTTAATCTGGGCGACCTCCAGAATAATATCACCCTGAATTTAATCATTAGCGGTGTATATAAAGAACCACCCGGCGGCACCGACCAGATGGATACGCGCCTGCTGGTCAACCGTGATTACTATGACAGCCTGATCGAAAATCCCGGTCTGGTCTCGGTTTTCTGGCTTCGTCTGGACAAACCCACCAGTACGCTTCCGGTTATTCAAGCAGTAACCGATTATTACAGCATCGGTCCGATGCCCGTAAGTGTTGAAACGGAAAGTTCCATGCTGGCCAGACTGACATCATACACCGCTACCATTCAGCTGGTAATACGCGTTATTTCTACGGTAGTCTTGTTTACCATCCTGCTTGTGACAATCAACACGATCGCCCTTTCCATGCGCGAACGCCGAAAAGAAATCGCCATTATGAAGGCGCTGGGTTATAAACCCTCAAATATCATCGGAATTGTGATCGGGGAGGCCGTCGTCACATCACTGGCAGGCAGTATAATCGGCACGCTCCTGGCCTACACCCTGTTTAATCTCCATACGTTAACGATCTCGCTTGGCCTGACTTTTGATTTTATTATCCAGCCCCAGGTTGTAATTACCGGTATCCTGTTATCTCTTCTTATCGGCATTCTAAGCGGGGTGATTCCCGCCTACAACGCATCGCGTATCAACGTGATCAAAGTCTTGCACAGCCTATGAAAGTTCCTGTTTACTATAGCATCAAAAGCCTGTTCCAGCGTAAAATTTCCACGGCCATGACCATAGCTTCATTTGCCCTTGTTGTCATTGTGCTTCTGGCCTTGCTGGCGATGGTCCAGGGTGTAAACGCTACACTTATATCATCAGGGGCTAAAGACCGGCTCTTTGCCATTAACCGCAATACGACCACAGAAAACCAAAGCCTCATTTCTGCCAGAGATATTCCTGTGCTGAGTATGTATCCCGAAATAAAGATTGGTAAAAACGGCCTTCCCATTATTTCTAAAGAAATGGTTCGGACAAGTTACGCCGAGTACGGAAAGGAGAAAAAAATTCAGGTGAATTTTCGGGGAGTTGATCTGCCGAAAGCGCTTAGGGTTCATTATAATGTGCAGCTTGTCAAGGGGCGATTTTTTGACCCTTCCTCCACGGAAGAGGTTATCGTAGGCCAGAATATATATAACGCCATGGGCCTGCACGTAGGTGACCGTTTTATAGCCAATGGCTATCGATGGCGAATTGTGGGAGTATTCACAGATAACGGCTCACCTTTTGAATCAGAAATCTGGACGTCGGTAAATAATATGATCCTGGGCTTTGACATCCATGATTATTCAAGCGTCTGGATGGTGGCTACTAATCCGAAACAGATGAGCAGACTGATCGACAAAATCAATAATAATCCTAATATTTTTGTCTCTGCAATCTCCGAAAAAAGCTACTTTGCACAAGGGGCGGTGGCCGCGGAAGGATTCCAGGCTCTCACATGGTTTATTGCTATTGTTCTCTCAATAGGGGCAATATTCAGCGCGATCAATACGATGTATGCTTCGCTGGCTGACCGTGAAGGCGAAATAGGAGTTTTACGCGCGATTGGCTACCAATACCGGGCCGTTCAGTGGGCCACACTTCTGGAGACAGTCATTATGGCCCTGCTGGGCTGGGTCGTTGCCTCTGTCCTGGTCTTTTTTCTGCAGGGTATCACCTTCCGGACGCCCCTAACCGGGCTCGGGTATGTATCATTTAAAGTGACGGTCACTCCCCTGCTCTTAGTTACGGGCTTTGTTTTTTCACTGGTCATGGGCATCGTTGGCGGCTGGCTCCCCTCGCGGCACGCGGCCAAAATCCCCATCGTAGAAGCATTAAACGGCTAATTTATTATGAATATTTTTGAAAAAATATCATTCGTTTTACTATTTGCACTTTTTATGCTGTACGGTTTACCCGGGGCCCGGGCTCAGCGTCGCGTACTAACGCTACAAAAAGCTCTTTCACTGGGACGGTCTGAAAACCCCCTGAAAAGTCAGTACAAATATGCGATGAAGGCTGCCCGAAAAAGTGTACAGGTCCAAAAATCGGATTACTTGCCGAACCTTCGATTTGTGGCCAACGTAGGGCATGCGAATGAGGCACCTCGCATCCCGGTTGAGCTTGAAAAAGATACGGTTCTCGCCCGGCTGGGAGCACAAAATACGTTTACTTCGCGTTTTGAGTTAAGCCAGCAAATTTATGCCTTTGGCAAGACGCGCCATGCCGTAGCCGCTGCTAAATACCAATCCAAATCGATGGGCGCCGGGTATAACCAGCAGATGTTTGAGCTGAGAAACAAAATTCGGGCACAATTTTATCAATCCATTTATGATCAGAAGCTGGACAGCATTTATTCTGCTATTATTCCTTTTGCCCGAAAGTTAACCGAGATCAACCGCGTTCGCATTAAAAATGGCGTTGGCTTGTCACCTGAAGTTTTAAGCTCCCAGGCTGACCTGCAGGATATGATTGCCCGGCGTGCTTCGGCCCGCAATGATTACCGCAAAGCGCTGGTGCAGATTGCCCATCTCACCGGGCAA
>DASQZL010000375.1:0-4959 GCA_035638715.1 Balneolaceae bacterium | reverse complement strand
GAATCCATCGGCTGTTCGCTTAAAAACGGAACTAAATTGGTCGAATTTACCGGTCGGCGTGTAACAAATAAAGCGATAAATATGTCCATTATATTTTACCGAATAAAGATAAAATTTTACTTTTGTCCCATTTTGCGTTTGTCCGGTTGCCCGGGCTTCATATCCATTTAAGCCATTGTATGAAGCGATGTTTGTTTGACCGGCCTTCACGCCCTGTTGATTCAGAAATTCATTCACAGATGCTTGTGGGGTATTGTTTTTAGAGTCGATCTCAAATGCAATGATCGCATTTTGATTTGAATTCGTAATTTCAACCATACTGTTGGTATTAATAAGCGTCCAGCTTTTCGGGTATGGAAATTTGAATTTCATATCAGGGTGATAGAACATCCCATTCCGGGTAAAACCATGGCGGGGATTTTCACCATAAATCATATTGTCAATTTCGTGCATGTACTTATCCGTGTTTACCGTCGTCTCCTTATATCCCTTATGCTGCCATTTTTGAGCCTCCCGATCAATATTCTGGATTCGTTCACCGGGATCGGGATGCGTTTGCTGCCATTCGGGCACGCTGCTTCGCCCATTTTGTTTATTTTCTCGCTGCAAAGTCTGGAAAAAACCTACAGCTTCTTTGGCTTTATACCCTGCCTTCGATGAGTATTCCACGCCCAACCGATCGGCTTCCCGTTCGTCATCACGGCTGTATTTCAAAAACAAAAACTTTTCCGCCTGGCTACCGAGACTTAGAATTTGATCCCCGGAGATACCCAGCAATTTTTGTCCGGCTATGGCCCCTCCCAACAGGGCAAGTTTGCCCAATTTTTGATTAAACGCCTGTTGAGCGGAGTGGCGAGCAGCAGCATGGCCGGTTTCATGACCAATAATCATAGCCAATTGCGCTTCATTTTCCAGGTGCGTTAACAGGCCGCGATCAACATAAATGTACCCTCCGGGTAAGGTGAAAGCATTGGCTACGGGATTGTCGAGTACCTGGTAATGAATGGTAGAATTTCGAATCTTAGCAGGTGTATTTGGACCTCTTAAATCGCTGTGCGCGAGAACCTTATCAGCTACATTCTCAACATATTTTTGAATTCTCTGATTTTGATAAATACCATACTGTGCTTTCACCTGTTTGGCATACTGGGCGCCCATTTCTTTGCCTTTTTCCCAACTGAAGCCATAAGCACGTTTATCTCCCGTTACCGGACTTCGCTGAACCACACAAGCATTTAAAATTAGGATTAATATAAATACGGGAATGGAATGACGTTTTATAAATCGTTTCATGGCGATACAGACAAATAATTATTTTAAATTCCTCGGTAAATTAGTCATTAATATTCCTTAAAATAATTTCTAAAGAATTGTTTAACAGTTCAGATAATAAACTTTCTGATTGATATTCGAAACATTCATTTAATCTGATTTTATAATGTTTACTTCCGGTACAAGTTCCACACCGAATTTATCTTTAACAGACTGTTTTATTTTTTGGGCGATCTGAAGAATTTCCCGGCTTGTAGCTCCGCCATAATTCACAATGACCAGCGCCTGCTGGTGATAGGTCCCTACCTTATTGATTTTCTTCCCTTTCCAGCCGGTTTGCTCGATTAGCCATCCGGCCGGTACCTTGGCCATTGTTTCCCCAACGGCATAGCCCGGCATCGAAGGGAAACTTTTTTTCAACCTTTTAAATGTTTTATTTTCCAAGACCGGATTTTTGAAAAAGCTTCCTGCGTTGGCAAGCTGGGCCGGGTCAGGTAATTTTTTATTACGTATTTCTATGATCAGATCACTCATATCGGTGATCGTGGGATTATTTATATTTTTCTCAGCAAGTTTGTTCCTGATCGAACCATAGGAAGTATTGGGTTCGGGATGAAGCGATAGTCTCAGTGTCACATCAGCGATCACATACCGGTTTTTTAATTCGCGTTTAAAAATACTGTCGCGGTATCCAAACCGGCACTCATCTTTATGAAATATTCGTTGCTTTCCGGTTGCAATCTCCACTGCAGTGAGTGATGAAAAAACATCCTCCAGCTCAGCTCCGTACGCCCCAATATTTTGAATTGGCGCGGCCCCCACGGTGCCCGGTATAAGCGATAAATTTTCAATGCCTCCCCACCCCTGCTGCACGCAATAGCGAACTGTCTGATGCCAGTTTTCACCGGCTCCTATTTTAAGCCAGACAAATTTTTGATTTTTTTTGACGATTTCTTTGCCGGTGATATCCATCTTTATCACAAGGCCATCAAAATCATCAACAAATAAAACGTTGCTGCCGCCTCCCAGAATAATTTTGGGTTCATCAATCCATCGCGGATGTTTGAGCAAAGCGATTAAAGCCTCCACAGATGACAGGCGGACAAAATAGCGGGCATAGGCATGAACCTGCAGCGTGTTGTAAGGTGCTAAATCCACATTTTTTTCCACAGAAAAAGAACGGTTAACCATGTTAGGCAGATAATCATTATTTATTTTTTGACTCCGGTTTGGGAGAAGCAACTTTATCCTTATTTACTTTTACGCGCAGTTTCCGGACACGGTTATTCTGTACCGAGTGGATGGTCAGCTCTAATTTTTTAAAGAAAATACGTTCTCCTACGCCGGGAATCCGCTCCTTCAGATGATAAACAAGTCCGCCCAGCGTTTCAAAATCATCATCGGGGGTCGTAATTTCGCAATCAAGAATTTCTTCCATATCATCCAGATCAATCTTGGCATCGAAAATATAGCTGCCATCCCTTAATTGACGGTATAACTCCTCTTCACCTTCAGTATTATTGTCTGAAATATCACCGATAATTTCCTCAAGGATATCGTCCATCGTAACAATGCCCTCCGTGCCGCCGTATTCGTCCACTACAACGGCGATATGTGTTTTTTCCTGCTGAAACTCGCGCAGCAGATCATCCAGTTTTTTTGAAGCCGGAATAAATAAGGCTTTTCGTGCAATCGTTCGCCAGTTGATGGTTGTTTTTTTCGTATCGGAGTGAATGAAAGGCAGGACATCTTTTGAATGAATGATGCCTAAAATAGTATCCAAATCTTCTTCATAAAGGGGCATGCGCGACAGTCCTTTTTCCCGAATAATCGTAAGTACCTCATCCAGCGTTTGGTCTTCAGATATGGCCACAATATCTGTTCGGGAGGTCATTATTTCCCGCACTGTGGTCGTGCCGAACTCAATGACGTTTTCGATAATTTCGCGCTCATCGCTGTGAAGCGACCCTTCTTGTTCACCGACCTCCGCCATGGTTTTTATGTCTTCGGAAGTCATCTCGTGGCGGGGATTCGGCATCCATTTTTCGAGGAGTTCCGTACTGTCTGCAATTAATTTTGATAACGGCTTCAGTACGATAAAAAAAACATAAATAAAACGACAAAGCGAACGGGCTACCTGCAAAGGATTATTGATAGCAATTATTTTCGGTGTAATTTCACTTAAAATAAGCAAGGTAAACGTCAGCGCTACAACCTCAATGGCAAACACCACCAGCTCAGACAAGCCAATCGAAGCCGCCAAATAGCCGGTCAATACTGCTGCCAGCACGGACGATACAATATTCGCAAAAGTGTTGCCTATCAGGATGGTCGCCAGAAGCCGGCGTGGGCGTTCAAGCATTCGCACCAAAATCTTGTCCACTGAATTTTTGGCTGCCATTTCTTCCAGATGATCCCGTTTATTGGATATACTAAAGA
Source organism: Balneolaceae bacterium (assembly GCA_035638715.1). Classification (GTDB taxonomy): domain Bacteria; phylum Bacteroidota; class Rhodothermia; order Balneolales; family Balneolaceae; genus SMO-BIN1. The sequence goes on along the minus strand of DASQZL010000375.1, from coordinate 1,248 downwards.
AAGCTACTTCAGACCCGGAGAAAACAGCTGAAAATACAAACCCCATTAACATCAAAATTATTTCAATGATGATGCCTGAGATGCCGGCGGAATGCTGTGGCATATGTACAGTCGCAGCCTGCACCAAAAATCCAAAGTAAATAAGAATACTACTTAGGTTAATCAATCTAAATATTTGATTATAGTTTTTATAAACCTAAAATTTGAATTCTAATAGTGCAAAAATAAGAAATGCGGCAGATATTTCTCCGCCGCATTTTATTTTATCCTGACTATGATGATTAGACTTGTCTCTTAAAACGGCAGGTCGTCATCAATATCGTCGAAATCCTCGTCCAGATCTACATTGCTCGACATCGGTTCAGAAGCCTTATTTTGCGATTCCGGCTGTGCTGGCGCCTGACCTGCGCCATCGCCCCGGCTGTCCAGCATTTTCATCCTTAAAGCTTTGATTTCCGTTGTATATCGGGTCTGTCCCTCCTTATCTTCCCATTGGTTGGTTTGAATGGGACCTTCAATATACACCTGGGAGCCTTTTTTCAGATATTCCTGGCATATCTCGGCAGTCCGGCCCCAGGCTACGACCCGGTGCCATTCGGTTTTTTCTTTCCACTCACCACTTTTGTCCTTATATCGCTCCGAGGTGGCAACGGATAAATTCGCTACTGCCGTGTTTGATTGTGTATACCGAACGTCCGGATCTCTTCCCAGCCGCCCAATAATCATTGCTTTATTTAATGAACTCATAATGGGTTCTTTTTAGTTTGATTTTCTGTTATAAAGGTAAGACAATTTCAGGAGGAATTCCTTACAGATTTTTTTCAGATTTTCCGATGTTTTTCTAAAAAAAGTGTTAAAATGGAATATTTCGACCTTTTTTCTGTGAAAAATGATTGAATCAATGATTTCAGACATTTTCTCAATCGATACTTAAATTGAATGGAAAATCAATAAAGGCATTAGACACAACTTAAAAAAAGAAGATTGTCATAAAATTTATAACTTCGATTCTTCAATAATTAAACTTTCTTTTGATTATGCCATTTTCCCGAAAAAAATACTCATTACTTGTAAAAGGCCTCTGACAATCATCCTTCTCACTTTTCAGGTTTCATGGGCGGTACCATCACGACCTTTTCACGCTTAAGAGCGACTGTGCCCGGCTCGCTACCCGAAGGCTTATAAACATACTTCCGCTTTGTATACATCACCGGTGCCGATTTCATGCCCCGGGCCTTTGAATAATAA